>JBHENV010000035.1:0-3507 GCA_046261895.1 Candidatus Limnocylindria bacterium | reverse complement strand
ACTCACCGGCCAAGTATGGCGGACCGGATTTCGAGGTACGCTGCGCGGCGGATGACCCGAGCAATGATCGAGGCCGTCGGCCTCCACAAGTCCTTCGGAAGCACGCACGCCCTGGCCGGGCTCGACCTCGACGTCACCGAGGGCACGATCCTCTGCGTGCTCGGGCCGAACGGCGCGGGAAAGACCACCGCCGTGCGCGTGCTGACCACCCTGACCCACCCCGACAGCGGGCACGCCACGGTGGCCGGGATCGACGTCGTGCGCCATCCGGCCCAGGTGCGCGCGAAAATCGGCGTTGCCGGGCAGTACGCCGCCCTGGATGAGCTGCTCACCGGGCGCGAGAACCTTCAGATGGTCGGGCGCCTGTACCGCGTCAGCGGATCCGACGCCCGTCGCCGCGCCGACGAGCTGATCGAGCGGTTCGAGCTCACCGAGGCGGCCGACCGCACGGTGAAGACCTACTCCGGTGGCATGCGGCGACGCCTCGACCTGGGCGCGGCCCTCATGGCGCAGCCGCCGGTCATCTTTCTCGACGAGCCGACGACGGGGCTGGATCCCAAGGGCCGGCTATCCATGTGGGATCTCATCGCCCAGCTGGCTCGCGGCGGCACGACCGTGCTGATGACGACGCAATACCTGGAGGAGGCCGATCAGCTCGCCGATGACATCGTGGTGATCGACCACGGTCGCGTGATCGCGCGCGGGACAGCCGACGAGCTCAAACGGCAGGTGGCCGGCGAACGGCTCGAGGTCACGATCAGCGACAGCCCGTGGCTGGACGCCGCGCGGCGCGCCCTCGAGTCACTGGGCGAGGGTCCGGCGCACGTTGACACCGACGCACGCAGGGTGAGCGTGGCGGTCGCCTCGCACGAGGGGGTCCTGACGCGCGCCATCCGGGAGCTGGACGCCTCGGGCGTCCACGTCGACGACATCGGCTTCCGCCGTCCCACCCTGGATGAGGTCTTCCTCGCGTTGACCGGCCGGCCCGCCGAAGAGACGGTGCAGGCGACGGTCTGAGCGGCTTCGCCTGGTGGCTGCGCGACTCGAGGGAGATGGTCAAGCGCAACCTGATCCACATCAAGCGCACGCCGGAGCTGCTGCTCGACGTGACGCTCAGCCCGATCATGTTCGTCCTGCTCTTCAGCCTCGTGTTCGGCGGCGCCATCGACATCCCGCGCGACACGTACATCAACTTCCTGATGGCCGGCATCTTCGTGCAGACGATCGCCTTCGCCGGGATCTACACCGGTGTCCTGCTGGCCAACGACCTGACCAAGGGCATGATCGATCGCTTCCGATCGCTGCCGATGTCCCAGTCATCGGTACTCACCGGTCGAACGCTGACCGACCTGCTGCGCGCCACGCTGGCGATCGCGATCATGTGGATCGTGGGCATGCTCGTCGGCTTCCGCCCGGGAGGTGGCATCACGGGCGGTGCCGCGGCGGTCGGGCTCATGCTCCTGTTCGGCTTCGCGCTCTCGTGGGTGGGAGTCGCCATGGGCGCGCTCGTCCGCACGCCGGAAGCGCTGCAGGGCATCATCTTCGCCGTCGTCTTCCCGCTCACCTTCGTGAGCAGCGCCTTCGTTCCGACCGATACGATGCCCGATTGGCTGGCGTGGTTCGCCGATCGGCAGCCAATGACCCTGATCACCGATGCGGTTCGGAGCCTCACCCTCGACGGCAGCGGCGGACCGGCGGCGATCCCGGCGATCCTGTGGTCGATCGGCATCCTGGCCGCCTTCTTCCCGCTCGGCCTCTGGCTCTATCAGCGCCGCACGACCCAGTAGCGGCTACGGCCCGCGCAGGCTCTCCTGGGCCGGCTCCCAGAGCTCGATCCGATTTCCCTCCGGGTCGACCGCCCACCCGAAGCGCCCGATGCCGTCGAGAACCTCCGTCTTGTCGTCCACGGAGACTCCTGCCTGATCCAGCTGAGCACGCATGGCGTCCAGGTGGCGCACCCGGAAGTTGATCATCCAGGCCTGCTCCGCCCTGCCGAAATAGTCCGTGTCGAGCGGGAAGGGTGACCAGACGGTCGGCCCGGCCTCCTGCCACCATGTCTCCTGGGTGTCGCTCGACATTGGATTGATGCCAAGATGCTCGGAGTACCAGCGGGCCAGCCCATCCGGGTCGGCCGCACGCATGAATACCCCGCCGATGCCGGTGGCGCGCTCGATGTCCGGCATGCTACGCCAGTCGGGTCCACGCCGACTGAGCACAACCGACCAGCCTCGTCGACCACGCCCATGCGGGCCCCTCCGGGCCTCGATTACAAACGATCCTCATCGCCGGCGTCCCGCTGCTCCTACCATGCCGCACATGGTATCCAGCCCGGACCACCCGAACGCGTTCATCCTCGCCCTGATCGGCCTTGCCGCCGGCGTGCTGAGCGGCCTGTTCGGGGTCGGCGGGGGAATCATCATGGTGCCGGCCATGGTCATGCTGGCCGGGATGGCGCAGGGGCGGGCATCAGCCACGTCCCTCGCCTCGATCGTCCCGATCGCGGCGGTCGGGGCCTTCGTCTTCAGCCGCTCTGACAGCGTGGATCTGCCGGCCGCCGCGGTCCTCATGGTCGGGTCGCTGATCGGCGTCCAAGTCGGAGCTAGGCTGATGCCCCGCATCGGTGACGATCGCCTGCGGATCGGCTTCGCCGTCTTCATGATCGGGATCGCCGTGACCATGCTCATCTCGTGACGCTCATCGAAATCCTGGCGCTGTTCGGGATCGGCCTGACGGCCGGCGTGCTGGCGGGGCTGCTCGGTATCGGCGGCGGTGTGCTGATGGTGCCGGCCATGGTGCTCATCACCGCATTCGACCAGCACGTTGCGCAGGGCACGTCGCTGCTGGTCATCATCCCGGCTGCGGCCTTCGGCTCGTTCACCCATCACCGCCATGGGCGGCTGGCGCTGCGCGACGCGGCCGCGCTGGCGGTGGGTGGGGTCGTTGGCGCCCTGCTCGGCAGCGTCACCGCCCTCTCGCTCGACGAGGAACTGCTGCGCCGCCTCTTCGCGATCCTGCTGCTGGGCATCGCCGCGCGGATGTTGCTGACCCGGCGCCGGGCCGCTGAACCGGTGGACGCGAAGCCCACCTGAGGGTTACTCCTCGGGATCCTGCTTCTGCTGGCCGGGAGCGTCATCACGCCCGTGGCCGTTGCCCTGCCCGTTGCCCATGATCGATCCAAGGCCGGGATGCAGGTCGAGCTGCTTGGCGATCCGGCCCCAACCCATGGCAGGTTCCGTCTCGCTCCCCTCACGCATGGCGATCAGGGCGTCGACGTCCACTTGCGCCTGCTCGGACCAAGCGAGCAGGCGGACGGCGCTGCCCATGCCGTAGCGGGTGGCCAGATCACTCAACGCGGCCTCCTCGAACGGAATCCCGCTCTCCGTGAGGCGTGCGCCGACTCGGGCGAGCTCTTCCGCGGTGGGAGGCGCCTCTGCCTCGTCCTCTGTCTCGGTCTCCGGCTCGTGATTGGTTGCCGGACCGGCGGGCTGCTCTCGCGCGACCGGCGCG
>JBHENV010000034.1:0-7903 GCA_046261895.1 Candidatus Limnocylindria bacterium | reverse complement strand
GACAGGTCCGGCGGCTGGCCCTGGATCGGGACGAGCTCGCCGCGGCCCTGCGCGTCGAGGCGCGGGATCGACTGGAGCAGGCCGACGGTGTAGGGGTGCCGCGGCCGCCCGTAGAGCTCATCGGTCTCCGCGCGCTCGACGATGTACCCCGCGTACATGACGTTGATCTTCTGCGCCATGCCCGCCACGACCCCCAGATCGTGGGTGATGAGGATCATTGCGGTGTCGCCCTCGATCACCGCCGAGCGCATCAGGTCGAGGATCTGGGCCTGGATGGTGACGTCCAGGGCGGTGGTCGGTTCATCGGCGATCAGCAGCTGCGGGTCGCAGGCGAGCGCCATGGCGATCATGACGCGCTGGCGCATGCCGCCACTGAACTGGTGGGGGAAGTCGTTCAGGCGCCGCTTCGGAGCCGGGATGCCGACCAGTTCGAGCAGCTCGATTGCCCGCGTGATCGCCCCGCGGCGCTTGAGCTTGCGATGCGTCTCGAGGACCTCGGTGAGCTGTCGCTCGACGGTGAGGACCGGGTTGAGGGAGGTCATCGGGTCCTGAAAGATCATCGCCATGCGGTTACCGCGCATCTCGCGAACCGCCTCCTCGGAGAGGCCGAGCACCTCCTCCCCTTCGAACATGATCTCGCCGGAGGTGATGCGCGCAGCAGGCTTTGGGAGCAGGCGCATGAGTGCCAGCGAGCTCACGCTCTTTCCGCAGCCCGACTCGCCCACCACGCCGAGCGTCTCGCCCCGCGCCAGGTCGTAGCTGATGCCGTTGACGGCGTGAACGCTGCGATCCCCCGAGCCGAAGGTGACGGCGAGGTCGCGCACTGACAGCAGCGGCTGCTCGATCGGTGGTTCGCTGCGGATCATCGGCGCAGCCTCGGATCGAGCGCCTCACGCATTCCGTCTCCGAGGAGGTTGAACCCCAAGACTGACAGGACGATCGCAATGCCCGGGAAAAAGGCCAGCCAGATGGCCTGGTTGAGATAGCGGTACGTGTCTGAGAGCATCGTTCCCCACTCTGGCGTGCGTGGGTCAGGCGGCCCCAGGCCGAGGAACCCGAGCGCGGCCGCATCGACGACGGCGGTCGCCAAAGCGAGAGTAGCCTGCACGATGAGCGGACCGAGGGCGTTCGGCATCATGTGACGCATGAGGATCGGGAGGCCACTCACCCCGACCGCGCGAGCTGCGACGACGTAGTCCGCCTCGCGCAGCGCAAGCAGGCTGCCGCGGAGAAGACGGGCGAAGATCGGAATGTTGACGACCGCGATCGCGACCGCGATCTGGACAACGCCACGGCCGAGGAACGTGACGACCGCGATCGCGAAGAGCAGGCCCGGGATCGACAACATGATGTCGACCCCTCGCATGATCACCGAGTCTACCCAGCCGCGAAAGTACCCGGCGAGTGCGCCGAAGAACGAGCCCACCGTGACACCGATGGTGACCGAGAGGACCGCGATCCCAAGCGTCAGACGGGAGCCGAAGACGATCCGCGAGAACACGTCCTGGCCCTGGATGTTTGTCCCAAACCAGTGGGTTGGGCCGGGTGGCAGGTAGCTGTCCGCCAGGTTGCCACGTGTTGGGTCGTAGGGCGCGATGAAGGGCGCGAATATGGCGACGAGGATGACGATGCCAACAATTGTCACGCCGACGATCGCCGCAGGGCTGCGACGCATGCGCCGGAGCGCGTCGGTCCACAGACCGACCGGCCGCTCATCGTGGCCGCTTGTATCGACGGTGGCGCTCGCGCCGGTCATGAATAGCGGATCCTCGGATTCAGGAACGCGTAGCTGACGTCGACGATGAGGTTCACCAGGATGAAGATCAGGGCCAGGAGCAAGATGCCGCTCTGAATCACCTGGTAGTCACTCGCCAGCACAGCATCGTAGATCCACTTTCCGACCCCAGCCCATCCGAAAATCGTCTCGGTGAGGATTGCGCCGCCGAGGAGCAGGCCTGTCTGGAGGCCGATGACAGTGATGATGGGCAGGAGCGCGTTGCGGAGCACATGCCGATTGTCCACGATGGCCGATGGGAGGCCCTTGGCGTTCGCCGTGCGCACGTAGTCCTCGTTGAGTACGTCGATCACGCTCGCCCGCGTGATTCGCATGATGATGGCCAGTGGGATCGTGCCCAAGGCGATGCCGGGGAGGATGAGATGCCGCAGCGCGTCCACGAATCCGCCGAACTCGCCGGCAATGAGCGCGTCGACGGTCATGAGGTTCGTCACCCTTGGGATGGCGTAGTCGATGAGGTCGATCCTCCCAGAGTCCGGGAGGATCGGAAACTGAATCGCGAAGAGCCACTTCAGCATGAGGCCGAGGAAGAAGATCGGGATGCTGATGCCAATGAGCGCCGCCACGGTCCCAAATTGATCGATCCATCCGCCTCGCCGCTTCGCCGTCAGCAGACCGAGCGGGATGCCCAATAGCAACGCGAACAACATCGCCGACGCGGACAGCTCGAGTGTGGCCGGGAAGCGCTGCAGGAAGTCGTCGGCGACATCACGGTTGGTGAGAAAGCTGCTCCCGAGGTCCAGGCGAGCGATGCCCGAGATGTACTCCCAGTATTGCTCGACGAGCGGCCGGTCGAGACCAAGCGCCTCGCGAACGCGGGCCAGCCCCTCGGGCGTGGCGCGCTCTCCGAGGATGGCGCTGGCCGGGTCCCCGGGGAGGAGCCTGACGAGCATGAAGATGAACGCCGTCAGCCCGATCAATATCGGGATGAGGAGCAGCAGCCGGCGAAGGATGAACCTGCCCATCACGCTCCCGCTGTGTCGGAATCGAAAGAGGGCCCCGGCTGTGCCGAGGCCCTCAGTCTATGCGGAACTCAGCGGTCGTTACTCGCCGCTGAGCCAGACGTTCTTGAAGCTCTCCGAACCGGTCGGGTTTGGCTCGTAGCCCTGGACCTCCGAGGTGAAGGCAAGGGCGGTGTCACCGTGCGCAATCGTGACGAAGCACACGTTGTCGTGGACGAGCCCCGCAACGTCGGCCCAAGCCTCGCCACGAGTCGTCGGGTCGACCTCGCCATCGGCCGTCGTGATCGCATCCTCGAGACCATCGACGTCACACCCGAACTGCGCGGCGGGCTCACCCTGGCTGTAGCCAAAGTGGATCCCGTAGAAGTTGCCTGGGTCATCCCAGTCACCGGTCCACCCGAGGAAATGCATGTCGTAGTAGCCGTTCTGTGCGTCGAACAGGTATCCGGGATCGTCCCAGATGTCGCTGTGCGACTCCACCACGAATCCGGCATCCTCGAGCATCTGGACGATCGCCTCATGCAGGCCACGCGGATCGGGCATGTACGGGCGGGTCACCTCGGTGGGGTACCAGAAGTGGATCGTCGGAGGGTTGTCCGGCCCGAATCCGGCCTGCTCGAGCAGGTCGGCCGCGCCTTCGGCAGAGTATTCCACCGGCTCCACGCCGGCCAGGACGTCCTCGGACCACTGGCTCGTCTCGGGAATGAAGGTGTCGGCGACTGCTCCTCGGCCGCCATAGAACGGGCCGATGAGCGCCTCCCGATCAATGGCCATGGCCACGGCCTCGCGAACAGCGAGGTCCTGCAGCGGCGAGGTCTCGCCGGCGTAGACATCCTCGAGATCGGTGCGCTCGTTATCGTCCACGTCGTCGGTCGCCAGCCCGGCCACTGTGTCACGCGCCGTTGGCGTGATGGCGAGGTAAAGGGTGTTGAACGACTGGCGGTGAACGAGCGAGAATCCCTCGCTCTCGACCGTTTCATAGTCCGCCGGGTTGACGAGGTCAAAGCCCTGGACGCTGCCGCCCTGGAGTGCCTGCAGACGCGCGGCAGCATCGGCGTTGGGCCGGATGATGACGCTGTCGAGATAGGCCGGCGTGTCCCAGTAGTCGTCATTCCGGGCCAGCGTCGCACTGTCCTCCGGCACGTAGTCCTCAAGAATGAACGGCCCGGTTCCCGCCTGGACGACATCGGTTCCGAGGGTACTGGAGGCGTCGCTCGCGTTCGTCGACTCCAGGATGGCCGGGCTGACGAGCCCGAACGCCGGGAGCGTGATGCCATACAGGAAGGCAGGGTTCGGTTCGCGAAGCGTCAGGGTGACTGTGAACTCGTCGGTCGCCTCGATGCTCGCCATGAGGTTGTCGTCACCGAAGCCGTCGAAAACGGCGTCGTAGTAGTACGCGCTCCCCTGCATCTCTTCGGGGAGACCCTGCCAGCGCTCGAAGTTCGCGACAACCGCATCCGCGTTGAACGGTTCGCCGTCATGGAAGGTCGCATTCTCGCGCAGATGGAAGACGTACTCGGTGCCATCAGGCTCGCCCTCCCAGCTCTCCGCGAGGGCACCGACGAGCTCGTTGGTCGACCCTGGGGCGAGATCCACGAGCGTTTCGTAGACCTGCTGCAGGACACGGAAGGACTCGCCGTCGCTGGTCAGCACGGGGTCCAGGCTGGTGGCCAGTCGCGAGCCACCGAATACCAGCGTGCCGCCCGTTTGCGGCTCGCCTGCACCTGCGTCTTCGCTCGCCTCAGGGGCGCCGGACCCGCTCGGTGGCGAGTCAGTCTCCTCGCTCTCCGACGGGCTCTGTCCCTGCTGCCCGCAGGCAGCCAGCACGAGCACGAGCACGGCGAGTACGGAGATCCATCTCCAGGTTCGCATCCACTTTCCTCCACATGGTGACGATCAATGCTGCGGTGTGACGATCAATTGCTGCGGTCTTCCCGCTCCGTTCCGTGATGACGTCACCGCCCTCGGTCATCCACGGGCACGGCTCCTGAGATCAGCTCATCGGCTCAGGGGCTCGATAGTCTTGCACATCTGCATTCGTTAGAAGGGCTCGCCGGCGGACGGGTCGCTGAGGGCGTGATCGCTGGCCTCGGCCGGTGGCGATGCTTCGCCCTCAGGCTCCAGGGGCATGGAACCGCCGCCGGTCGCCCCGAGCGAGACGGTCGACTCGATCGTCGTCTCCTCGGCAGGGGGCTCGGCTGGCGCTTCGACCACTGGCGTGGAGCCCACGGCTGCGAGCGTGGCGCTCACCAGGAAGGCGGCCTCCGGGTCCGAAGGGCCGGCGACCGCCACGTACGGGACGGGAACCTGCGATCCGCGATCCGTGCGGACTCGAGACAGGAGTGGCTGGCGCTCGAACAGCTCGCCCGCGGCGCTGGTCAGCACCTCGGTCTCGGCAGATTCAGCCTGGGGATGGGTGATCGAGACCTGGGTGGAGGTGGCGATGATCCCGGCCAGCGCCATGGCGGTGATCGCCGTCGCCGTGCGCAGTCGAGCGGCCAGCACCCCTGCCTGGTTGTGCAGGAACGCTCGGAGACCGCGTTCGGGCGCCTGCGCTCGCTCGAGGATGACATCCCAGGCATCTGGAGACGGCGCCGGCTGCTCGATGCGTTCCGTGAGCGCGATGCGCAGCTGCTGGACGAGCGCGCGATCGAAGCCCACCTCGTCGCGGCAGTTGTGGCAGTCCGCCAGGTGGTCGAGATGCGGCGCCGAGCTCGGTCCCAGCTCTCCGAAGCGTGCGAGCCAGAGGAGCTCTCGAGAGATCCGGCGACAGCTCATCGCGTTGTCACCCGCACCGTGGCGGCGGTCCCGACCGGCACACGGCGCTCGACCGGCAGCCGGACGCGAAGCGCCTTCAGGGCGTAGTGAAGGCGCGACTTCATGGTGCCGACGTTGCAGTCCGCGATCTCGGCCGCCTCGGCCAGGGAGTATCCGTGAAGGTAGTAGAGGATCACGGCCGTCTGCTGCTTGGGTGGAAGCGCATCGATGCCGCGCTGAAGAACCTCGAGCACCTCCCGGGACTCGACCACCTGGTCCGGCCGGGCGGCGAGGTCGACGACGAGATTGGTGATCAGGCTGGTGATCGGCTCGGCGAGCGTGCGCCGTCGGCTCACCCGGCTGTAGCAGAGATTGATCGTGACGCGCTGGAGCCAGGGCAGTGGCGAGCGCGCGGGATCAAGCCGCTCGCGGACCCGGTAGGCCTTCACGAAGCAGTCCTGGAGGACCTCCTCGGCAAGGAACGGGTCGCGCGTGATGGCCAGCGCCGTCGCATAGACGGGTCGCTTGAAGGTGTTGAAGAACTCCTCGAACGCGTCGAGATCTCCACTCTGCATGCGCTCGACGAGACTCTCCGGCTGGCTCGCTTCCAATGGCACCTTGGCGCTCGATGGCCGTGATCGGTTTGTCATAGTACGCTGCGCCGTCCAGATTGGTTCAGACCGATGAGGTGGATACGATCGCGGTTGCGCCTGGTGACCTGCCCACGTATTCGCCGAGCGATTGCTGACGACCAAGGAGTCGCGCTCGAACGGTCACGTAGTCATCTGGTGGCTGTTGGGCCGATACTCCCGAGAAGTCAGGCCGCTGCGGAGCGCTGTCCACGCTCAGACATGCACTCCTGGCTCCCAACATCGGTCAAGAGGCGCCTACCAGAGACCCGGTGAACAGCTGACCGAATCCAATGGCGCCGTCAGGCGGTCGGTGCCTCCGGCGTCGGCGTGCCAGCAGGCGCATCGGGCGCATCGGCCATATCGGCGAAGCGATGGCGAAGGTCCGGGCGACGGGCGGCGGCGGCCTCGTCAAGCCGGCCGACCGGCGTGGTGATCGGCGCGCGCTTGATCGCCTCGGGATCGGATGCGGCCAGCTTGGCGATCTCGCGCATGACGCCGACGAAGTGATCGAGCGTCTCCACGCTCTCCGTCTCGGTCGGCTCGACCATGAGCGCCTCCTCCACGATGAGGGGGAAGTAGATGGTCGGCGGATGGATGCCCCGATCCAGGATGGCCTTGGCGATGTCGAGCGTCGTCACGCCATGCTGGCGCTTCTGCCTGCGTCCGGAGAAGACCACCTCGTGCTTGCTCAGCCGGTCGTACGGGAGGTCGTACACGTCATGGAGCATCACCCGCAGGTAGTTCGCGGCGAGCACCGCGTCCTCGCTGATCGTCCGCAGCCCGGCGTCGCCGTTCGAGCGGATATAGGTATAGGCGCGCACGAACATGCCGAAGTTGCCGTACAGCGAGCGCACCTTGCCGATGCTCCGCGGCCGATCCTCGTCGAGCGCGAATCGGGCTTCCGACGTGGACCGACCGGCCCACGCGTTGGCGCGAACCTCGTCGGGATCGCCCTCGGCAAGAACCGGCATCGGGCGTGGCAGGAAGGGTTCCAGCCGCTCGCTGACGCCGACCGGGCCGGCGCCGGGGCCTCCCCCACCGTGCGGCGTTGAGAACGTCTTGTGCAGGTTGAAGTGCATGACGTCGAAGCCGGCCTCGCCGGGGCGGAAGCGTCCGAGGATCGCGTTGAGGTTGGCCCCGTCCATGTAGGCGATGGCGCCGGCCTCCCTGACCGCCGCGATCACCTGTTCGATCTGGTCCTCGAAGATGCCCAGCGTCGACGGATTCGTGATCATCAGCGCCGCGACGTCCGGGCCGAGGGCGGCGCGCAGCGCATCCAGGTCGATCCCGCCGCGCGCATTCGAAGGGATCGTGACCGCCTGGTAGCCGACCATCGTGGCGGTCGCGGGGTTCGTGCCATGGGACGAATCCGGGACGAGCACCTTGCTCCGCTGCTCGCTGTCGCCGTTGGCGCGGTGATAGGCGCGTGTCATGAGCATGCCGGTCAGCTCCCCGTGCGCTCCTGCCGCCGGCTGGAGGCTGATGGCACCGAACCCGCTGACCTCCTTGAGCAGCTCGGCCAGCAGCCACATCAGCTCGAGGCTGCCCTGGCTCAGCGCCTCGGGATCGAGCGGATGCGACTCGGCAAGGCCGGGGAGCCGGGCGGCCCATTCGTTGACCTTGGGGTTGTACTTCATGGTGCACGAGCCGAGCGGGTAGAAGTTCAGGTCGATTGCCATGTTCAGCTGTGCGAGCCGGTTGAAGTGACGCAACATTTCCAGCTCGCTCACCTCGGGCAGGCGTGGCGCGCGATCCCG
>JBHENV010000033.1:0-4867 GCA_046261895.1 Candidatus Limnocylindria bacterium | reverse complement strand
TACGGGCGTTCTTCTCGAGTTGCGGATGCCGTGGGTGAGGCGGGCGTCAGGTCTTGATGATCCTGGCGATGGCCTGGGTGGCTTCGGTGACCATGTCGCGGGCCTTGTTCTGGTCGCCGGCACCGCCACCTGGGTCGCGGCCGTCAGGGCCGGCGCAGCCTTGCCTAAGAGCGACCTGGGCACCTCCGCCGTGATCGGCGCCCAGCGCGCTGCTCAGAGCTGACCCGCCCGAAGCGCGTCCGCGCGACGAGCACCGTCGCGCGGACGCCGCCGGACACGTGCATGGGCCGGCGGCACGTGCTGCCGCACCACGCTCAGTGCTCGGCTGCGAACGTCAGCCACTTGACCCACGCGGCGGCCGGCCAGCCCACCGACCGCAACTTCGCTACCGGAGGCGACACAGATGTACCGCGTCGCACTGTTCGACATCGACGGGACGGTCTGCGACCCCGGCAGAGGCATCACCGACGCCGCCCGACACGCGCTGGCCCAGGTCGGCATTGGGGAGGACGACCCGCGGCTTCGCCGATTCGTCGACCCGCCGCTCGAGCACTCCCTCCGCGATCCCTACGACCTCACGCGCCAGCAGGTCGACGTGGCCGTGGCCGCCTACCGGCAGCACTACGGCCTCGAAGGCATCACCCGCTACCGCGCATACCCCGGCATCGAGAACGTCCTTGCTGCGCTGCAAGCCGCCGGCGTACGTCTGGGGTCCTCACCGCCAAAGTTCAGCCGTTCGCCGAGCAGGCACTCTCCACCACGGGCCTCGGCGCCTTCTTCGACGTCATCGCCGGTCGGAGCCTCGACGAGGTCGTCACCAAGACCGTCACCCTCCGCCGCACGCTCGCAGACTTCGACCACCACGACGCCGTCATGATCGGCGACCGGAAGCACGACATCGACGCCGCACGTGCCAACGGCATCGACTCCATCGGCGTTCTCTACGGCTATGGCACTGCGGACGAGCTCGGCGCCGCCACGAGCCTCGCCGCCGAACCATCGGACATCACCCCACTCGTCCTGGAAGGACGTCGCGCTGGACGCCGCGGACACCACCTTCGCGGCTAGCACGGCCCCCGTCGCGCGTCGCTTCTCGGTCGGAGGCGGGAGCGAGTCACTATTCGAAGATCATTCCATGGCGTTGACGCCGTCGACACATTCGGCCGATCTGAGCCATCGAGAGCGAGGACGTCCTCCGTATTCTCGCAGGTCAGCGCCCCGCGCCAAGACGTCCGAACATCTCCTGACAGGTTCGATTCCCGCCACCTCCACCCCTCTGACCTGCGAGAACGATGATCGCTCTGACTCGCTGACCGCATCTGACGCGACCGAGATGGCCGGCTTCGACGTCAAGGAACTCGGCCCCGACGGGGGCAAGCTCGCCGAGTACCTCGACCTCACTTCCGACCGACCCGCCAGGGGTCGTGTGCCCGGCGAGGCGTCTCCGACGGTCACACGGGCGGGCGATCCGAGGAGCGCCGCACATGCCGCTGAGCAGGTCATCCGTAGTGGTAGCGACAGGCGGCGACGCGGATCTCGTTGCCGTGGATCTTGTAGACCAGGCGGTGCTCGTCGGTGATGCGTCGCGACCAGTAGCCGGCGAAGTCGTGCTTGAGTGCCTCCGGCTTTCCGATGCCTTCGTTGCCCTTGCGCTGGATGTCGATCAGGAGCGTGTTGATCCGTCTGAGGACCTTCCGGTCCTGGGCCTGCCACCAGAGGTAGTCGTCCCAGGCGTTCTCGTCCCAGACGAGGAGCACCTCAGTCGGTCTCGACCAGGTCGTGCGGTTGACCGCGGCCGGCCTCGAGACGCTCCATGGCGTCGAGGAGGCGCCGGGCGTTGGCCGGAGAACGCATCAGGTAGGCGGTCTCGCGCAGGGACTCGTAGTCCTCGAGGGAGACGATGACGACGGATTCGTGACCCGCACGAGTGATGACCACCTCTTCGCGGTCGTTGGTGACGCCGTCGAGCACCTCGGCGTAGCGGGCGCGCGACTCGGTGTAACTCATCGTCTTCACAGTAGGCCTCCTGTACAGGAAACTGTACGGCAGGCAGTCCCGCGGGACAAGACACAGCATCCGGACATGCCGCTGAGCAGCTCGGGCGGCATAGCGTTCCGCTCAGCCGCGGTGCGGGCGTCGATACGAATCTCGCCTACGCGGTCGCCCGAGCACCACCGCGCGGACTCCTCGATGACGTGACCGTACGATGGCGCGATGAGCTCGAGCGGGGCTGGACGGGACAAGCGCTCCGAGGTCGTCGACGGCGTGACGGTCAAGTACCACGCGAACGGGCAGACGGTGTGGTCCAGGGGCCGGGTCGAGAATGGTCAGCCCGATGGTCACTGGGAGTGGTACCGCCCCGACGGAACCCTGAAGCGGTCGGGCACGTTCCGCGCTGGGGAGCCGGTTGGGTCTTGGATCACCTACGACGCCGAGGGGCAGCCGTATAAGACGACCCAGAGGTACCCGGCCCTTCGAGGAGGCGAGCGTCGCGACCATCCTGACGACCGTGTGAAAGGTGCACGCGGAGCTTTAGGAGTCGTACACGATCAGCCGAACATGCTGCGTTGAGGGCGGCTACGCTCGCCTCAGCCGCCGCGCGGTCGGCCGAGCTCAGACCATCGACGGCCTCCTGGCCACCGGGCGGTCCGCCGATCTCCGGAGGGCGGAGTGGTCCAAGCGAGACGACGGAGCGGTCTGACTCACCGGGGCCGTGCGATAAGCGGTGCAGACAGGTGCAGACAAGACCTGTCCGGGAGCCAGCCAGGCGAGTAGCGTCGCTCGCAGTAGCTGCGGCCGAGGCGGGTGAGACCGATCGCACGTCTCGATATGCCGGTGGCCTTGGAACCCCCACCGCCCCCCGTGGTCCTGAAGGCGATGAACGTCGCGATGCGACCCCTGCTGTCTTCTCGTCTGGGCCGACGTGTACCTGGCGTCATGCTGCTGGACTTCCGCGGCAGGCGTACCGGGCGGACCCTGCGGGTGCCGGTCAATTCCACCTCGTCGATGGCACGCCGATGGCATTCACGGACGCTCCGTGGCGCCTGAACTTCGAGGGTGGAGCACCGGTGACGGTGACGCATCGAGGACGGATGCATCGCACCGAGCCGAACTGGTACCCGTCACGCCGGAGGAGATGGCCGTAGCGGTCCTCAAGTCGTTGAACACCGGAGGCTCGGCTCAGCGGATGGGGCTGAAGGTGCGCCGCGGCCACGACCCTTCAGTCGCGGATCTGGTCACCCTAGGGTCAGCTCTCGGCACTTCGATCATCAAATTCGACATTGGGCGTTGATCGCAGGTTCCGGTCGATCGCTCGATCCACCGATGCACCGATGCACCGGCCGGTCCGCACAACGGCCCTCGACCATCGTCGCGCAGGCTCCCAACGCGTTTATCGGACGCACGGACATGCCGCGTTGAGGGCGGCTACGCTCGCCCGGATCTGCCGCGTTGAGGGCGGCTACGCTCGCCCGGATCTGCCGCACTGAGGTCGGCGACGCTCGCCGGGGCGGGCGCCCGTTCGTTATCCGGCGCGTCCCCGGCGTCCGGGCGGGAGAAGTCCGCGGGCGCGGGCCTTCGCGACCCAGCCCTGGGCGGTGCTGAGGGCGACCCCGCTGAGCTCGGCCATGGTTGCCGAGGGGTTCGCATCGCCATCCGCGGCGAGCCGACCGTGCTGGAGTGCGACGAGTTCGTAGAAGTCAGGGGTTTGCTTCGGGTCGCCGAGTGGTTTGAGGAGGTCGCGCTCGGCCACCTTGCGGCCGCTCGGCAGTTCGATCTTGCCGCCGGAGATGGTGCTGGTGCGCTTCATGGCGAACAGCCGCCTGTTGATCGATGCTTCGATGCGCGCGGTGGGCAGCTCCCGTAGGAGCTGGCTGGTGATCGGGTCACCGGGGCGCCAGGGCAGGTAGATGACCCCGCTGATGCGGATCTCCTCCGGGATCGCGTAGAGCTGGCGCTGGAGCCGGATGAACACGCGGGTCGCGGTGTCGGTGTGCTCGATGTAGCGCCATCGGCCGTCGACCGTCTCGTTCTGCTCGGAGTCGACCTGCGCTTGCCGCTCCTCACTCACGAGGGCCTGATCGTCGTAGCCGAGCACGGCGTCGATCTCGCCGCTGGCGTCGTCCGGTCGCTCACCGGGAAACCGCCTCGGGAGATGCCAGCCAGCAGGCAGGTCGTCCTGCACGAGCAGCCCGTCGTAGGTCTGGTCGCCGGGCAGGGGGGAAGCTGTCGACATGGCGCCCACGCTACGCGAGTTGGACGGGTGTCTCATGTACTTGCCAGTACGCCCAGTGGTGTGGTTTGATGTCATGCACCCGCTAAAACATGAGGTACGCCATGAACGAAGTGCTCGAGGCTGCCACCGCCGACCGGCTCCTGCGCACGCAGGAGGTCGCCGCATGGCTGGCCGTCTCCAAGTCGACACTGGTGCGGTGGCGCCAGTCGCTCGAGGGGCCGCAGGTCTACTGGCTCGCCGACGGCGTGCCGCGCTACCGCGCCTCGGATGTCGAGCAGTGGCTCACGCGACGCTCAGCCGCCCGGCCTCGGCCGCCGCGGCGGGGGGGCCCGCGCGCCGAGCGAGCTCGAGCGTCCCAGGCTTGGCCCGATCTGAGCGCCTGGCGTGCGCCGGGGGTGATTCCGGGGTGACTTGCCTGAGCGTGAGATTGCCGAGAGCGGACACGGCGAAGGCCCCTGACCTGCGTCTCCGCTGGTCAGAGGCCTTCTGTACTGGGTCGGGGTGACAGGATTTGAACCTGCGCCCTCTTCGTCCCGAACGAAGCGCGCTACCAAGCTGCGCCACACCCCGAAGAACGTCGCCGAGTCTAGCCCACGCCCGGGGTGCCCCGAACCGGAGATCCCGCGCGGGGCA
>JBHENV010000032.1:0-2799 GCA_046261895.1 Candidatus Limnocylindria bacterium | reverse complement strand
GAGCTCGCTGGCCTGGGCCTGCACGGTCTCGGAGATGCGGTGGGTCGCGTCGACCTGCTCGTCGGCGCCCCGGAGTCGCGCCTGGACCTTGACCGAGTACTGAGTGCCCCCGCCTGGAGGTCCCGCGAGCCGCGGACGCCGCCGCGCGACCGAGCCCTCTACGCCGACCGTCCGACCGACACCAGCCTCGAAGCGGCCGCACTTCCCGTGCTGCTCCGCAGCCTGGAAGCCGGCGAGCACGCGACGCTTCGCGGCAGCATCACAACCCGCGACCGCAGCATTGGGGCGCGGATGGGCGGCGCCCTCTCGAGACGAGCAGAGCCGCGGCAGCTTGCGCGCGTCAGCTATGAGCTGGCCGGGGCAGCCGGCCAATCTCTCGGCGCGTTTGCGGTCACCGGGATGCGGATCACGGTCACCGGCGAGGCGAATGACTACGTCGCCAAGGGGCTCTCCGGTGGGACCGTCGTCATCCGCCCACCGGAGGCAGCCACCCTCGGTCAGGCCCAGGTGATCGCCGGAAACGTGTGCCTGTTCGGCGCGACCGCCGGGGCGCTGCACGTGGTCGGTCGTGCCGGCATGCGCTTCGCCGTTCGGAACAGCGGAGCCCGCGCCGTGGTGGAAGGGATCGGGGCACATGGCTGCGAGTACATGACCGGCGGCACGGTGCTGGTGCTCGGGGAGGTCGGACCGAATTTCGGCGCGGGAATGACGGGAGGGCGAGCGTTCGTGCTGGACAGTCCAGCGCTGGCCGGATGCCTGAACGGTGAAAGCGTCGTGGCCCGTCCCCTCGCCGGACCTGAGGAGCAGGCGCTGCGAGATCTCCTGGCGGCGCACGCCGCGGAGGGCAGCCGACTCGCCATCGCTCTGATGGCCGCATGGAACCCCGCGCTGTTCGTTGTCGTGGAGCCACGATCGGTTACCGAGATCAGCCTGACGGCGGCCTCGGGCGAACGGGCTCTTGCGGCTCGATGAGCCGGTAGCCGACCGACCGAACGGGCGTCGGCAACGGTCCGCCGGCATCGCGGAGCTTTGAACGCAGCCGGGCGACATGCGGCTTGGCCCAGAGCGGATCTGGATCCGGTTCGCCCGGCCAGCCGGCCGCCAACAGGGCGGCGTGCGTCACCAGGTCCCCGCGTGCCGACACCAGCGCATCGAGAAGTGCGAACTCGATCGGCGTGAGCTGCAGCAGGACGTCCGCGGCCCACGCCTCGTGGCGCCTTCGATCGATGCGGACCGAGGCGGGGCTGGTGTCCGACGGCGCCTCGGCAGACCCGTGCCGTCGCATCACGGCCCGGATGCGTGCGAGGAGTTCTCCCTTGCCGAACGGCTTGGTGACATAGTCGTCCGCGCCCGCATCCAGCGCCTCCACCTTGGCGGCTTCGTCGCCCTCCCCGGAGAGGACGATGATCGGAGTTGCTGCCCGCTGACGAATTGCGGCGCACACCGCGAGCCCGTCGAGCCCGGGCATGGCCAGGTCCAGAATTACGAGATCCGGTCGCTCGACATCGAAGCGCTGGACCGCCTCGTTTCCGTCGTACGCCGACGTGACACGGTGCCCAACGCTGCCAACCAGCGCCGCGACCGCGCCCACCATGGCTGGCTCGTCGTCGATGACGAGGATCCGTAGCGGTGCCTCGCTCATCCGGTCTCCGCAGGGCCGGCCTCGGGCAGTGCCGTGACGAACTGGCTTCCTCCGGCCGGCTTGTCCTCGATCCACAGGCGCCCGCCCATGGCGCCGACCAGGCGTCGGGCCGCGAAGAGTCCAACGCCGGCGCCCGGCGTGCCGTCCGTGGCGATGCGGACGAATGGCTCGAAGACCGACTCTCGCTGCTCGACGGGAATGCCGGGTCCATCGTCGCCGACGCAGACCTGGACGTGACCGTCCGCACTCCAATCCGCCACGACGATGGTGGCGCCGGTCGGCGCGTATTTCGCCGCGTTCTCGAGCAGGAGCCCGAGGACCTGCGCAAGGCGCGCGGGGTCGCCCACGGCGCTTCGGCTCCGACGCGTGTAGCGCTCCAGCCGATGCCGGCGCAGGAGAGGAGCCAACCGAGTGAGGACCTCGTCAACGACCGGTCCGACGTCGAACCGGCGCCGCTCGACCGTCAGGAGCCGGTCGGCGCGCACCGTGTCCAGGATCGCGTCGACGAGGTCATTGAGGCGCAGCACCTCGCCGGTCGCGGCGGCGTGCCAGGTCGCCACCTGGGAGGTGTCCGGCGCATCGGCGGCCTCCGCAAGCAGGTCGAGGTAGGCACGCACCACCGCCAGCGGCGTCCTCAGCTGATGGGTGACCACGGCGATCAGCTCGGCGCGAGCCTGGTCGAGACTGCGCAGGCTATCGAGCTGTGCCTCGGTCTCGAGGTGGAGGCGACGTCGTTCCACGACGCCAGCCAGGAGGTCGGCGATGCTTGACACCCTTCGCACCTCGGCGTCGGCGAATTCTCGGCGCGCCGTTGTCTTGACGTTCAGCACGCCGACCACGCGCTCTCGGACGATCAGCGGCACAGCAAGCATCGACCTGAATCGCTTGTGGTCGACCCCTCGGATCCAGGCGCAGCGCGGGTCATTGGCGAGATCGGGGCTCGTCAGGGGCGTCCGATCCCGAGCCGACAATCCGGTGATGCCCTCGCCGATTGCCAGGCGGGCCACCCCGACCTGCTCGCGGTCCACTCCGTTCGTTGCAGCCAGCGTCAAGCCCGCTCCGTCGCGGTCGACGAGGTAGAGCGAACAGACCTCGGCCGCCATCGCGACCGTGCTGCGATCGACGATCAGCTGCATCAGCTCGTCCCACGTGGGGGC
>JBHENV010000031.1:0-3641 GCA_046261895.1 Candidatus Limnocylindria bacterium | reverse complement strand
GCAACCGTCATGCCGCCACCTCCAGATCGGCGTTCGTGAGAGGCACGATCTCGGGCAGATCGGCCTCGCCGGCGTAGGGCCGCAGGACGAGGCCGGGGATCTCGGCCGCCGGAGCGGCCGCATCGGTCTTCATGTCTGTCTCCATCAGCCGACTCGCTTCAGCTTGCCGGTGCGCTTGGCGTAGCGCTCCGCGATCCCGAAGACGTACACGCCGAGCGGGATCAGCACGACACCCATGATCACGAGCGGCCACACGTCGTGGACCAGCTCGGTCACCGGCGTCCCGCGGATCAGGCCTTCGCGGATCCCGTCGAGCACGTAGGTTCCCGGGGAAAACTGCGATACGAACTGCATCCATTCCGGCAGGTGCTCGGTCGAGTAATAGACCCCGCTGAAGAGCAGGATCACCGACTGGATCAAGAACACCATCTGGTCGCCGCGCTCCACGTAGAGCAGGGGCAGGATGGCCGCCATCATGCCGACGCCCACGAAGCTCACCGAACCGAGCATGATGAAGACGCCCGCGGTCACGAAGTTGCCGCCGCTGAACTCCAGGTCGAAGAAGAGGATCATCACCACGAGGATGATCACCATCTGGATCAGTGCGTAGGTGACCGCGAACACGGTCGACCCGACCAGCTGCGTGTACCGCCGCACCGGGGCCATGAAGGTGTACTCGAGGGTTCCCTCCCAGCGCTCCCAGGTCACCGTCTCGCCGATGAAGCCGAAGACGATGGAAAGGAAGTTCCAGAAGATGGTGCCGATCACCAGGACCTGGAGCAGCGCCGGATCGTCCTGCGCGACGCCGATGAAGGCCACCGCCAGGGCGGCCGCCAGCGAGTAGGCGAGCCAGGCGACCTCCCAGCCCCAGTAGCGCTTGGTCAGGTTGAAGTTGCGCTCGACGAAGGCGAAGCTCGCCCGCAGCTCGCGCGTTGCAATCGACATCGGTTGATCTCTTTCTGGTCTCGGATGGACCGATGGACCGGCCCGGCCCTCTAACGGGCTCGGGCCGGGCTCATCGCCGGCTCGTTCGCCAGCCGGGCGCCGATGCGCACCAGCTGCCGTCCGATCCAGCGCCGCACGATGCGGCGCGAAGCATGCGACTGGCTCACGAGGAGGTTCGTGCCGCGCAGCCGCGCCTCACGCTCCTCGCTCTGGCTGAGCAGGACGCGTAGGTCCAGGTTGCTCTGCACGGGAATCACCTCCTCTCTTCATCGCTCTTCGGCGTCTTCGTTCTTGTCGTCGTGATCGTCGTCGAGGCTCCTGCCGGTGAACGTCATGAACACGTTCTCGAGCGTCGGCTCCTTTCCGTGGTGATCGACCACCAGGGTCATGAGCTCCGCCGGAGTTCCCTCCGCCACGACCCGTCCCTCGTTGATCAGCGCGATCCGATCGCAGAGCCGCTCGGCCTCGTCGAGGTCGTGCGTGGTCAGCACGATCGTGGCGTCATGCGTGTCGCGCACCTCCTCGATGAAGGACTGCACGTCGAGCTTCGATCGCGGGTCAAGGCCCGTCGTCGGCTCGTCGAGCAGCAGCACCGTCGGGCTCGTCAGCAGGGCCCGCGCGATGGCGACTTTCTGCTGCATCCCGCGGCTCATCTGCTCGAGCGGCCGGCTCAGCCGCTTCTCGCCGATGCCGAGGCGGCCGAGGATCGTGACCGCTTCGGTCCGAGCCTTCCTCGCGTCCAGGCCGTAGAGCCGCGCCGCGTAGGCGAGGTTCTCGTGCGGGGACAGCTTCTTGAAGAAGGCGGCATCGACGCTCACCCGGTTGATGAGCTGCTTGACCTTCATCTCGTCGCGCTCGACGTCGTGGCCGAACACCTCGACCCGCCCGCCGTCCAGCGTCAGCAGCGTGCTGACCAGCCGGATGAGCGTGCTCTTGCCGGACCCGTTCGCGCCGAGGATCCCGTAGATCTCGCCACGACGGATGGAGATGCTCACCGCGTCGACCGCGATGACGTCCTTCTTCTTGCGCCCGACCACGAACTTCTTCGTTGCCCGCTCGATGAGGAGCGCCGGCAGCTCGCCCGCGGGAGGCGGACCGACGCGACGCAGCGGCACGCGCACCGATGGCGACATCGGTGCGGTCGTCTTCGATTGGTGGTCCATGAGCTCGATCATCGTCGTGTCCATTCGCGTTTCGTTCGTTCGTCAGGCCCGCAGTAGGGAGAGCCGCGGTCCGTTGCTCCCGGTCCGCGGTTCGTGGTTCGCCGCGTGGGGCAACAAAAAACCGTGGACCTGATCCGGCCCACGGCTCGTGGTGTCTGCGTCGGCGGTTCACCGCCGTTGCTCTACCTCGTCCAGGGCACAGATCTCCCGTCGACATCGCTGCCGGCTGGCGCGAGTCGCGGCGCGTTGAAGGCGTGGAATGCCATTCAGGTCGCTCCTCTGTGCTGGTGGTTGGTGGCCGGGCGTCCACGGACAGCGTCGGCTGCAGTCCGTGGTGCCGGCGGAGTCTACGACCGGCGCTTGGTCGCTGTCAAGAGACGCCGGCCGATTGCGTCATTCCGCCCTTACCGGTACCCCAGGGTCGGCGCTATCGTGTGCGCCCGAGCAGGAGCACCCGAGCAGTGCGAATCAACAGCGGCCTCATCTTCTGGGGCGTTGCCCTCGTCACCACGGGCGTCGTGGCGCTGGCCATCCAATCGCAGATCATCCCGGCGGAATCGGCGCGGCAGGCCTGGCGGCTGTGGCCGCTGCTGCTCATCGTCATTGGTGTGTCGGTCGTCGCTTCGCGAACCGCGTTCGGTGGCATCGCGACCCTGCTCGCCGGCGTGGTGGCCGGCGGCCTGGCCGGCAGCCTGGTGGCCGGCTTGCCGGACGGCCTGGAGGTCGGCTGCGGCGGTGAGCCGACCGAGACGGTGACCGCGGATGGCAGCTTCGCGACCGATGGAGCGGTGGATCTCGACTTCAGCTGCGGCGAGCTCGACGTCTCCACACAACCCGGCACCGATTGGACCGTGACGGCACGGCACGGCGGCGACGAGCAGCCACAGATCACCTCCGATGGCGAGTCGCTGCGAGTTGAGGCCGACGGAGGCGGCTTCATCGGCTTCACCGACAGCCGGCAGGCCTGGGACGTGGTGCTGCCGACCGACGCGGCTCTCATCCTCAGCATCAACTCGAACGCCGCCCTCGCAGTTAAGCTCGACGACGCCGACCTGTCGACGCTGTCGATCGACGCAAATGCCGGCGATGTGAATGTGTCGTTGCCGGGCGCGGAGGTGCGTGAGCTGAGCATCGGCGCCAATGCCGGCTCGATCTCGATCGAGGGCGACGACGCCACGCAGCTGGACGGGTCGGTCGAGCTGAATGCCGGCTCGCTCGAGCTGTGCGTCCCGGATGGCGCTGGCGTGGCGATCACCATCGAGGAGGACAGCATCACGTTCAGCGACAACCTCGACGACAGCGGACTCAGCCGTGAGGGCGACACGTGGCGCAGTGGGGATCGGGGCACGCCGGCGGTCAGCCTGCGGGTGGACGGCAATGCGGCGAGCTTCACTCTGAACCCGGACGGAGGCTGCTCGTGAACGGCCGGCTGACCCGATCTCGCGACGCCATGATCGGCGGCGTGGCCGCAGGCGTCGCGGCCTGGGTCAAGGTGGATCCGGCACTGGTGCGGATCGCCTGGGCGCTGCTCGT
>JBHENV010000030.1:0-12850 GCA_046261895.1 Candidatus Limnocylindria bacterium | reverse complement strand
CGTGCCGTGGCCGGGACACCGGCCGGCGGCTGGCGGCGCTAGAAGCCGCGAGCCCGGTCGAGTCGGACCGACAGCTCCTCGAGGGTCGCGCGGCCCGAGAGGACGCTGTCGGCCACGTAGCCGTCGGGCCGCACGATCAGCACGCGGCCTCCGAGGTCGGAGGACACGACCGCGGCGTTCGCCCCATCCGGAGCCCCGTCGAGGTCGTGGCTCGAGACGATGAGGAAGCTTCGCCCCAGGCGGTCCCGCAGCCGACCACCGTCGCGCAGGACCAGGTTCGGCACGATGGATCCGTGCCCGGCGACGACGATCGCCGACCGGCGGTACCTCGCCGGCTCGGCAAGCCTGCCTGAATCGACCCGACGGCGGAACCATTCGGACCGTGCTGCCATGCCCAGGACGAGATCTCGCCCCGCCTGGCGCAGCGGCCCACGGGGCGCCATGAAGCGCATCGTCGCGCCGGTGGCAGCCAGATTCTCGAGGGCGGCGGGCCGACGCTCCGCCTCGTAGGTCTCGAGCAGCGAGTACGGCGCCGCGCCGCGCACGACAAGCGGCAGCTTCCAGGCCAGGTTCTCGGCGTCGGCGATGCCGGAGTTGAGGCCACGAGCGCCGAACGGCGCCATGACGTGAGCCGCGTCGCCGGCGAGGAGCACGCGATGGTCGCGGAACGCATCGGCAACGCGCTGGCTGAATCGGTACGCGGTCGCCCACAGCAGGTCGTACGGCATGCTCTCGCCGATCACGCGCCGGATGCGTCGGTCGAGCCGGCCGTCGGCGGCCTCGGCGTCAGGATCGCTCCCAGGTGGGACGCGCCAGTCGATGCGCCAGACGCCGTCCGGCTGCGGATGGATCAGGACCTGCCGTCCGGGGTTCCATGGCGGGTCGAAGTGGAAGTGGCGCTCACTGGTGAACGGAAGCTCCGCGCGGATATCGGCGATCAGGAAGCGGTCCTCGAACGTGTGCCCCGGAAAACCCACACCGATCGCGTGGCGGACACCCGAGTGGGCGCCATCGGTCCCCACCAGGAAGGCAGACCGATGCGCCACCTCGCCGTGTTCGGTGGCGAAGGTCGCGATGACGCCGTCGGTCTCCTGCTCCAGACCGATGAGCCGGTGCCCGCGGTGGATCCGAACACCCAGCTCCGCGGTGCGCTCGAGCAGCCGCACTTCCACCTCCGACTGGCTGATGTTCACGAACGGCGGGAAGTGCTCGTCGGGGCTGTCCGGCAGCTCGATGCTGAACAGCTCCCGTCCCTGAAAGTAGGTTCGGCCGGTTCGCCACTGGACGCCGCGCTCCGCGACCCCGTCACCGATGCCGAGCCGTGCCCAGATCTCGAGCGTCTCGCGCTGCATGCAGATCGCGCGCGAGCCGATCCGCCTGGTCGTGGGGCTCGCCTCGAACAGGTCGGGAACCAGCCCCTGCTGCGCCAGGCGGCCGGCGAGCGTCAGGCCGACGGCTCCGGCACCGACGATCGCCACGTCAGTCCTGGAGGGCGTCCCAGACCTCCCGGTCTCGTTCGGCCGTCCAGATGCGCGGATGGTCGATGCCGTCGAGTTCGTCCCAGGTGCGCTGGACGTTGAACGGCATGCAATGCTCGAAGATCGGGAAGCCCGCATAGCGCGGAGCGAGCTGGGCGTGCACCTGCCGGAAGGCCTCTTTCAGCGTGCCGCCGGCGTCGCGCACCGCGCGGGTCCCTTCGAGCGTGGCACGCAGGAAGGCACGCGTGTCCTCGATGGCGATCGGCACTTCGTCGCCTCGCCCGACGGGGCCGCGGCCGCCGACCAGCTGGGCTGGCTGGAGCGCGGCGACGTTGTCGAGCGTGCCGGTCGACCAGTCGGCGACGTGCGCATCACCCATGTACGGCGCAGCCTGCGCCTCAACGAGATCGCCGGCGAAGAGGATCCGCTCGTTGGGGAGCCAGACCACGAGGTCCCCGCTCGTGTGACCGCGTCCCAGGTGGCGCAGCTCCACGGTCCTGTTGCCGAGGTCCAGGGTCAATGCGTCGTCGAACGTGTCCGTCGGATGGGTGAGTCCGGGGATGGTCTCGGCCCCGGCAAACAGGCGTGGCATCCGTGCCTGCTCGCTCGCCCAGTCCTGCTCGCCACGCTCGTCGATCAGCTTGCGCGTGTTGGCGTGGGCGATGATCCGGCGCGCCCCGAAGGCGCTGGCGCCGAGGGTGCGCACCGCGTGATAATGGGTCAGTACGAGGTCCCCGAACGGCTGGTGGCTGACATCGGACCGAACGACATCGATCCACGCCTGGGCCATGAACGGCGTGGCACGCGCCTCGACGGCGAGGAGGGACTCCGATCCGACGATGACGCCGACGTTCGGGTCCCCCTGCGCGGTGAAGGCGTAGACGCCCTCGGCCAGCATCTCGAGCGTGGCTGCCTTCTGGGTCACGTCCGCGGATGAGGCAAACGGCTTCGGCATCGGACGATGATAGGCGGAGCACCATGCCACGCCATATGGTTCAGAGCGCCGGCAGCTCCACGACACGAGCGTCCACGATTCCGTCCAAGGCACCGATTCGCGACAGCACCGACGCATCCAGCGGATCGTCAACCGAGACGAACATCATGGCCTCTCCCCGCTCCGACAGACGCGAGAGCTCGAGCGACGAGATGTTGATGCCGGACTCGGCCAGGATGGTGCCGACCGCACCGACGATTCCGGGCCGATCCTCATGGCGGGTGACGAGCATGAGCCCGACCAGCTCCGCATCGATCGCGAACCCATCCAGGCCGGCCAGGTGTGGACGGCCGTGCGCGGTCGAGCCGGCGAGCCGGAGCACCGGCTCAGCCTCGGCCATGCCGACGGCGACCTCGACGAGCGACGCCCACGGCTCCGATGACGGCGCCCGGGTCTCGGTGACCGTCAGCCGCCGCTCACGGGCGACGAGATCCGCATTGACCGCGTTCACGCGCTGGTCGGTGACTGCCTCCAGGATGCCGGCCAGGGCAGCCGTCCGGATCGGCGCGCACTCGCCGCCAGCGATCTCGCCCGCGTAGGTCAGCGAGAGCGCGTCGAAGGCGCCGGGAGCCAGCTGGCGCGCAAGGATCGCCAGGCGCCGGCCGAGCTCGACGTACGGCCGTAGCTTCGGGGCCGTCTCGGGGGCAACCGACGGCGCATTCACCGCGTACGGCGGCGTCACCCCACCAAGCGCCATCAGCACCTGATCAGCCATCTCGATGCCGACCCGGTCCTGCGCCTCCGTGGTGGAGGCGCCGAGGTGCGGCGTGAGGACGAGGTTGGGCGCCGCCCGCAGTGGATTGTCGGGCGCCATCGGCTCCGTCGAGTAGACGTCGACGGCCGCACCGGCGATCTGGCCGGATTCGAGTCCGGCGGCGAGAGCTCGTTCGTCGACGATGCCACCGCGAGCCACGTTGAGCACGAAGGACCCGCGCTTCACCGCTTCCAGCTGGGGCCGGCCGAGCAGGTTTCGCGTGTGAGGCGTCAGCGGCGTGTGGACGGTGATGACATCCGACCGATGGAGCAGCTCGGTCAGCCCCACCAGCCTGGTGCCGGCCTCGGACGCCTGGTCCTCGGTGAGGTACGGATCGCTGCAGATGACGCGCATCTCGAACCCGGCGGCGCGCCGAGCGACCGCCTTGCCGATCTTGCCCAGGCCGATGATGCCGAGCGTCTTCCCGCGAAGCTCGCGGCCGGTGTACCTGGCGCGCTCCCATTCGCCGCTCCTCACCGACGCGTTCGCATCCGGGATCTGACGGAGCAGGGCGAGCATGAGCGCCATCGTGTGCTCGGCCGCCGCGATCGTGTTTCCGGTCGGCGCGTTGACGATCATCACGCCGGCGCGCGTCGCGGCGTCGAGATCGATTCGGTCGATCCCGACGCTGGCCACGCCGATCACGCTGAGACGCGGTTCGGCCGCCGACAGGAGCTCGGCGTCGACCCGCGTCTGCGACCGGACGATAAGGGCGTCCCAGCCGCCTCTCTCGCCGAGAAGCTCCAGCACCGCATCACGCCGGAGTCCCAGCCGGACCTCGGTGTCGTGCGCCGCGATGAGCAGGTCCACGCCGGGCTGCGCGACCGGCTCGACGATCAGGATGCGTGCCATGGGTCGGGCGAGTCTAGCTCGGCCCCCCGAAGATTCGTTGGCCGAGCTCGAGGATCGCCTCGAGATTCGGGATGAGGATGTAGCCCGCCGCGCTGTTGGGGTCCACTGACATGTACGCCGGCGGAGTGAGGACGACCCGTTCCAGGCTCCCCAGGTCGGCATCCTGGAGCTCGGCCGCGATGTCCGGGATCCGTTCGGACGGGATGTCGGTGGCGACGTTGTCTCGCACCGCGTCGAGCAGTCCGGGCAGGCCCACTAGCAGGTTGCCGGCGGTCAGCTTCTCCCCGATGGCCGTCAGCAGCACCTGCTGCCGCTCGGCGCGGGTGAAGTCGCTCTCCCCTTGGCCCTTGCGGGATCGCGCGTACCCGAGCGCCGCACGCCCATCGAGATGCTGCGGCCCGGCTTCGAGGTGGAAGCCCCGCTGGCCGGTCAGCGTGTCCCCGTACGACGGGTCGTTGATCGTGCGCTCGACGGTGACGTCGACGCCGCCGATCGTGTCGATCACACCTCCCAGCCCCTCGATGTCGATGGCGGCGAAGTAGTGGATTCGCGTCCCCAGCAGGTCGCCGATGGCTCGCTTCAGCGTTGTGGGACCGCCGGCCGGGTAGGTCGCCAAATCGGCGCTGGCCGTGGACATCAGCGAGTTGAGCTTGGCGTTGTAGACACGGCCATCGCCGAGCGGCACGCCGTACAGGTCCCGCGGGACGGAGACCATCGCCCCTCCGCCGGTCGCCGGGTCGAGGGTGGCGACCAGCATCGTATCGGTCAGGTGATGCGCCCGGCCGGGCGCGAAGTCGACGCCGACGAGGAGGACGGTGACCCGCTCACCCTCATCGACCTCCGGCTGGACGGACGGTGGCGCGACGTCGATGACCCGTCCCCCCGGGCGCCCGCCCAGCCCGCCGCGCCCCTCGAGGGCCACGCTGCCGAGCGTGTCGATGGCCTTCGACGCGTAGTAGGCGGGGAGCGCGTGCATCGCGATCGTCACGACCACCAGGCCGGCGGTGAGCCAGGTCGGCCAGCGGCGAAACGTCAGACGGGACCGCTCGGCGTGTGCCTGGAGGATCGCCACCAGGCGCCAGCCGAGCAGCGCGACATCGAGCACGATGAGCGCCACCAGGACGCGGGAGTCGAGGAGACGGCTGAGCACGCCGGAGCCGCCCTGCACCAGCAGGAACGCCGCCGGGATGACGATGAGCAGCACCGGCACGGCTAGCAGGGCGGCAAGCGCCCATTGGCCGTTGTAGGCCTGACCGACGCCGGGGAAGACGAACGACAAGAGCGCGGCTGCCGCGGATCGACGGCCGGAGGCGCGCGCTGAACGAGGGCGAATGAGGCTGACTCCGGGTGGGTTGCGGGCGGGGCGAGTATAGCCAGACGCCGATCGGCGCCGGTGTGTTGCGACCGATCCGGCATACTGGCGAGCATGGAGCAGCCGTTGAGCAGGCCGCCGGTCGAGGTGACCGTCGAGATCCCGTCCGGCAGCCGTCACAAGTACGAGTACGACCACGTGCGCCATCGGTTCGTGCTGGACCGGGTCCTCTACTCCAGCGTGCACTACCCGTGCGACTACGGATTCATCGACGGCAGCATGGCCGATGATGGCGATCCGCTCGATGTCCTGGTGCTCATCGCCGAACCGACCTTCCCGGGATGCGTCGTTCGCGCGCGCCCGGTCGGCGTGCTCGACATGGCCGACGACAAGGGGCACGACTTCAAGATCCTCGCCGTCGCTCACGACGACCCGCGCTGGGACGGGACGTACGCGCTCGAGGACCTGTCGCCGCACCGCCTGCTCGAGATCGAGAACTTCTTCCGGACCTACAAGACGCTCGAGAAGCGCCTCACCGACGTGCGCGGCTGGCTCGGCGTGCAGGACGCCTGGCGCATCATCGACGTGGCCATGACGGCCGGGTTGCTGCCGCCCGAATCGGCGCCTGGCGTCTGGCGCTGACTAGCGGCGATCCAGGGTCGACCAGACCGCCTCCATGGCTGCCTGCCAGGCCTCTAGGCTGAACCGCCCGGCGGTGGCTGCCACGGTGACCGGGTCATACTCGGGCACCGCGTCCAGTGCGGCGGCGAAATCATCGTCGTCCACGAGCGTGCCGTTGACCCCGTCGATCACGATGTCGCGCAGCCCACCAACGTCGCGCGCGACGACCCAGCGCCCGCTCGCGATCGCCTCCACCGCCACGAGCCCGAACGGCTCGGCAACGGATGGAATCAGGACCACGTCGTGGGACGCCATGAGCTTCGCGATCTCGTCGGAGGGCAGCTCGCGCAGCCCCGGGCCGACGAGCGTGTCCGCGAGCCGCAGCGCAACGTCGTACCCCTTCCGCGGGTTCGTGCCTCCCAGGTACAGCACGCGCCGATCCGGCGGGCGGCGGGTCGGCACCCAATCGCCGAGCGGGACGCCCGGCGCCGCGACGATCGGTTCGCGTCCCAGGCGGCGCACGTGGGCCGCCGTATCGGACGAGTTGGTGACGATGGCGTCCGCGTGCCGGACGACCCAGCGCACGAAGAAGCGGTAGCCGCGACCACGGTTCGGGACCTCGCGCACATCGGTTCCGTGCGCGTAGACGACCACGGGGATCCCCCGCAGCCGAGCCGCAAGCCAGCCGACCAGTCCGGCCGGGTAGACGACATGCGCCTCGACTCCGTCGAACCGACCACGGGTGCGGAGCGTGTCCCAGGCGAAGCCGATGAGCGCCAGGACCCAGTGGCGGTGCTGGTGCCGGGCGCGGGCCACCGTCACGTTCGTCATGCCCCGGCATCGGTTGGCCACGAAGATGCCGCTCGACGGCGCCTCCAGGGTCGGCCAGATCCTGGTGACCATCAGCAGCTTCCGGTCGCGACGGATCAACGCTAGCCTCTCCAGCAGTCGGCGGATGGGGATCGAGCGCATTGGATGGTGCGGCTCCCACTACCATCTTGCCGGTGAACGAGAGGGGTGTCGAACCGCCCGGCCGGCCCGGTCCGCCTCCGGTCGGTCGACAACCGTCGTTCCTCAGGCGGATGCTGGGCGAGTCGGCGATCTACGGTCTCGGAGGGCTCGCCAACCAGGCACTGGCCATCATCCTCGTGCCGGTCTACGCCCGCCAGCTCGGCGTCGAAGGCTACGGTGCGGTGGCGATCATCAACACCACCCTCTCATTGACCACGATGGTCGTGGCGCTGGCCCTTCCGCAGGCCTTCTTCCGTTCGTACCTCAAGGAAGCCGAAACCGGCCGGGAGCGCGCCGCCGTCCTCGGGACGTCATTGGGCCTGCGGCTGATGGTGTCGGTGCTGGGGCTGTTGCTGTTCAGCGCCATCTCGCTCCAGCTGAGCGTGGTGCTCCTCGGCTCAACCGCCGACTGGCCGCTGATCGCGCTGATCGGTCCCATCGTGTTCCTGGATTCGCTGAATCTCGTGCCGATGGCGCTGCTGCGCGCCGAGCGGCGACCGATCCCGTACGCGATGCTGGCGTTCGTTCGGGCCGTGCTCGGCAGCGCGCTGATCATCCTTTTCGTGGTGATCCTCGATCGCGGCGTCCTCGGCGTGCTGTTCGGCTCGCTCGGCTCCGCGCTCGTCACGACCAGCCTGGGATTCATGCTTCTGGCGCGGGAGCGGCGCCTCGTCGTCCGGTTCGACCGTACACGCGTCCGTCACATGCTCCTCTTCAGCCTGCCCCTCGTCCCGGCCGCGGTCGCTGGCTGGACCCTGAACCTGTCGGATCGGTACATCATCCAGGCGTTCGAGGGCCAGACGGCCGTGGGCCTGTACTCCGCGGGCTACGTGGTCGGGCTGACGATCAACGCGCTCGCCATCGCGCCGTTCACGCTCGCCTGGGGCGCCACCTACTGGGAGATCGCGAAACAGCCGGATGCGCGTACGACGATCGCGCGGGTGCTCACCGGTTTCGTGGCACTCGCCTCGTTCGCCGCGCTGGCGGTGTCGGCGCTGGCCACTGACCTCATCCGCATCCTGCTCACTCCCGACTTCGAGCCCGGCCGGTTCGTCACCCCGTTCAGCGCGTTCGGCTATGTGCTGTACGGGGCGTATACCGTGGTCGGCACGGGACTCAGCCTCGAGAGCCAGACGCGCCGGGTGCCCTTCATCACGGGGGCGGCGGCAGTGTCCAGCGTCGCGCTCAACCTCCTCCTCGTCCCGGCGCTGGGCTACATGGGAGCGGCCGTCTCGACGCTCGCCAGCTACGGGCTGCTGGCCGTGGCGTCGGGGATCGTCTCCCAGCGCTACTACCCCGTCCCGTGGGAGCTGGGCCGGGTGGCGACGCTCCTCGGGATCGCGATGGCATTGGCGGCGGCCGCGCTCCTCGGGCCGGATCACGTCGCGTGGCGATTGCTCTGCCTGGCGCTCTATCCGGCGCTCGTGCTCGGGCTCGGAATCATCCCGATGCGCTACCTCGGCGCGCTCGGCGCGCTGCGGCGCGGCGGCCGCTGATCGTCCGCTGCCGCCGGGCGGCCATCCCGGCCATTCGGCGGCCGGATGCGCCGGTAGAGCGCCACGAGGGTAGCGCCGGCGACATCCCAGTTGAACCGTGTCTCGATGGCGCGACGCGCGTTCGCGCCCATCTGCCGCGCGCGCTCGGGATCGGCGAGGACCTCGCTGAGCGCGGCCGCGATCTTCGCGGGGTCGGTCATATCGACCGTGATGCCGGCATCCGTGTCGGCGACCACCTCGGTGACCTGGGGGAAGTCGCTCGCCACCATCGGCACGCCCGCAGCCATCGGCTGAAAGAGCTTGTTCGGCAGCGAGTAGCGGTAGTTGAGACAGGTCGGGACGGCCGCCGAGACCCCGACCGTGGCGGATGCCGCGTAGGGGATCACCTCCTCCGGCGGCACCGGCGGCAGGACGTGCAATCGATGGCCGACGCCGAGACGCTCGGCTGCGGTCCGGATGGTCGGAGCGTGGTCGCCCCCGCCGAGGAAGACGAGGTGAGCATCGCGAACCATCGGTAACGCATCGACCAGTTCGTCGATGCCGCGTCCGGAGATGACGAGCCCGAGGTAGAGGATAGTCGGGCCGTCGGGCGGCAGCCGCTCGGCCCCCGGCAGCGTCCGCAGGTCGCGAACCTCGGGTGCACCGGTCGGCCGCTCGGGCACGTTGGCGACCACCTCGACCGGGCCGATGCCGTACTCGCGCTCGAGGTGCCGGGCGATCGGCCAGCTGACCGTGACCCAACCCGCGGCCCGCGGCAGGAAGGTGCGCTCGACCCACCGGTAGTACGCCGTGAAGAGCGCGAGGTAGGCCGGGGAGCGGCCCCGAAAGATGCGCCCCAGCCAGAGGTCGTGCGCGTCGTACACGAACGGAACGCCCAGGCGCCGCGCGACGCGGCCGACGGGCTCCAGCGTCTCCGAATCGTGAGCGTGAATGATGTCCGGGCGCGTGGCAGCAACCGCACGCATGAGGTTGCGGCGGTGGCGAAGGTAGCGCACCACCGGGACGCGGCGGCCTCGCCGCGGGATGCGCCAGACGGCAACACCGTCCTTCGTCTCGCGGACCGGCAGCCCTTCCGCCCCATCGGCCACGACGGTGACCGCGTACCCCGCGTCCCGAAGTGAGCGCGCCTCCTTCTCGACCCGCGTGTCGTGGGTGTACGGGTTTCGGAGCAGCATCGTGACCCGGGTGGGCCGGCCGGCGGTCACGAAGGCAGGAACGGAGCCGGCTCTCCCCAGTCGACGTAGCGTCCGTCGCGCGGGCGCGAATAGAAGCGGATCCCGTATCGGCGAAGCTCGTTCGTGAGCCGATCGCTGTCGGCGTCGGCCGGACCTCTCGCGCGCCGCGAGGCCGTATCGAGGATCGTGGTCGTCGCATCGTCGACCGTGGGCGCGTCGCCGATGACGAACGTCCGACCGTCGCCATCGGGCAGGGCGGCGTCGCCGGCCATGGCCACGTACCGCGTCCCGTCGACCCGCAGCTCGACGCGATCGTCGGCCGTCGACGGCTGCGCTTCGGTCCCAAGGACGGCCGCGTAGTCCGCGAAGAACCCGGCGAAGAACTTGACCCGGCCCTCCGACGTCAGGGGACGCGGGTAGGCGTTCTCCTTGATGACCTTTGCCGGCGAGCCGGCGGCCAGGGCACCGTCCGGGATGTCGGCAGTCACCAGCGAGTTCACGCCGATGACGCAGTTGCGCCCGATCCGGACACCGGGGTTGATGGTCGCGCCCGGCACCCAGCTGTGATCCCCGATATCGACGCCGCTGAAGCCGGCCGGGAACCCCATCAGCCGGGATGGATAGGCGCCGTGGGTATAGATGCTCGTCCGCGTTCCGAGGCCGACCTCGTTGCCGATCCGGACGGCTCGCGCCGTGTTGACGAGGCTGTCCATCCCGAGATGGAGGAAGTGTCCGGCCTCGAGCAGCGACGCGTTCTCGAACGCCGAGCCGCCTCCGATCTTCGCGCCGGGCAGCATCCAGAGCTCCTGCCCCAGCGTGACCCGGCGGCCGGAGATCTCGCACGCCTCCCCCACCGTCCCACCGGCACCGATATGGAGCACGTCGATCACGTTGATCGTCGAGTGCCGCCGGACATGGACGCCATCGTCAAGGCGGATCTCACCACCCGCGATGCGCACGCCGCGACCGATCCGGACCCCGGCTCCCAGCACGAGGCGACGGACCGTGATCCGCACGCCGGGCGGCGTCCGGAAGTCGTCGCCATCGGAGAAGCCGATCCGGCAGCCGGGGCCAACGTCGATCTCATCGGCCTCGATCTCGACGTTCGGACCGACTTCGCAATCCGGCGGGAGGGACGCGCTCATGGCCTAGATGATAGCCATCCGAATGACCTCGAACGCCTCGGCCGCCGCCTGGTTGATCTGCAGCCCGCGGACGGTGGCCAGCGATCGAATCGCGGCCGGCTCGAAGTAGGGGCGCTGCGCCTGCGACCGGTACGCGGCGGCGTGGGCCAGCTTCGCTTCGAGGTGGCGCTCCTCGAGGCGCACGAAGCAGGAGTGCTCGAAGGTGACGGTGTTCATCGGCATCTCGTAGCCGAGCACGGTGACATGCTTGAACGCCCGCAGGCCCTCCCGAGCCATGACGCCGTGGTCCTGGTGAATATCCGCCATGGCCGGCACGAGCACGAGGTCGGGCCTGATCTCGGCCCGCAGGCGGATCAGCTCCTCGAGGATCTCCTGCCGATGCGCCGGAAAGTGGCGAACCGGATAGTCGAATTGGCGGAACCGCTCGTGCGGGATGCCGAGGACGTCGAGCGCTTCGAGCACCTCGTGGGTCAGGACGTCGGACGCAAACCCATCCGGCACCGATTGGGTGGCGGGTGAGAACGAGGCGAGGTGGACCTCCACGCCCGCCTCGACCAGCCGCACGATCGTGCCGGCGCAGCCGAACTCGTCATCGATGTGCGCCCCGAGGACGAGCGCCCTGGTGCCGAGCTGAAGCATGCCGGCAGTATGCCGGAACGGCACGAGGGCTACGGGCCCTCGGAGGCTCGACCGCGAAGGTCGTTCCAGATCTCGGCCATCGCCGTTTGCCACCGTTCGAGGCTGTATCGCTCGGCCGTGGCGGCCACCGCCGCCGGGTCGTAGTCGGGCACCCGACGGAGCGCCGCCGCGAAGTTGCCGTCGGCGACCAGCGTGCCGTTGACCTCGTCGATCACGATGTCGCGGAGTCCCCCGACGTCGCTCGCCACGACCCACCGGCCGCTTGCGATGGCCTCGACGGCCACGAGCCCAAACGGCTCCGCCACCGACGGCACCAACACCACGTCATGCTGGGCCATCAACCCCGGAATCTCCTCCGGGCGGACATCTCGAAGGAACGGACCGACGAGCGTGTCGGCCAGCTCGACGGCCACCGCGTAGCCCTTGCGCGCGTTCCGCCCGCCCAGGTAGAGAACGCGGCCGGTGCCCGGTCGCGACCTCACCGGAAAGCGACCCAGGTCGACGCCCGGTGGAGCGATGATCGGCTCGACGCCCATCTTCCGGATGTAGGCGGCCGTATCGTTCGAGTTGGTGACGACCCGGTCGGCCCCGCGAAGGACGAGCCGGGTGAGCCACCGGATCGGCGCCGGCTTCGTGTCCCACCCGCGGACGTCGCGGCCATGCGCATAGACCACCAGCGGCACGCGACGCAGCCGGGCGACGGCGAGCCCCACCAGGCCGGTGGGAACGGCCATGTGCGCCTCGATGCCGCTGATCCGCCCACGAACGCGAAGCGCGTCGACGAAGAGGACCGCGTACAGCAGTGGCCACGGGGCCCGGTTCGAGCGAGGCTTCACCACCCGCACGTCGGTGAGTCCGCGGACCCGGTCCCGGACGAACGAGCCGAGGCTGGGCCGATCGGCGCTGGGCCAGATCCGGGTCAGGACGATGAGCACCCCGCCGGCCTAGAACGCCTCCAGGTAGCGATCGACCTCCCACGCGCTGACCTGCATCCGGTATTCGTCCCACTCCTCGGTCTTGGCCTCCACGAAGCGCTCGAAGATGTGGTCGCCCAGCGCCTCCTCGATGACCTGATCGGCCTTGAGCTCGTCGATCGCCTCGCGCAGCGTGCCCGGCAGCTGCTTGATCTTTCGGCTCTCGAGCTTGGCAGCGTCGAAGTGGTAAAGGTTCTCTTCCACCGGGTCGGGCGGCGTCAGCTTGCGCTCGACGCCGTCGAGCCCGGCCGCCAGCATGGCCGCGAACGCCAGGTACGGGTTCGAGGAGGGATCGGCGCAGCGCAGCTCGATCCGCACGGAGTTGAGCTGGCCCTTGCTGCTCTGCGGGATCCGGATGAGCGCCGAGCGGTTGATGCGCGCCCAGCCGATGTAGACCGG
>JBHENV010000029.1:0-4255 GCA_046261895.1 Candidatus Limnocylindria bacterium | reverse complement strand
ACGTAGTAGGAGCCGTTGAACTCGTAGGCGACGATGGGGGGGAAGCCCCCCTCGGGAAAGGCCTTCTCGAGCCGCACCCAGCGATCTCGCACCTCGGGTCGAGCGGGCAGCCAGGACTTCGTGAAATCGGTCCTCCTACCCGCCGTCCCCACGATCCGGGCCACGGGGATCGGTCGTAGACCGATGTAGGTCTGCTCGAAGAGCCGGATCCGCTGCTCGTTCCCCGCATCGGCGTCGAACAGGCACAGGTCGACCTGCTGGGCATTCTCGCTGAAGATCGCGAAGTTGACGCCCGACCCATCCCAGGTCGCACCAAGCGGGTATGGCTTTCCCCGCCAGACCCTCAGCGCCACGGCGCGGACGTAACGGTTCGATGGAAGTTCACTGGCGCAGGGTACCCAGTTTCGCCGGATGCGGAACGCCGCCGCTGAGCGGTGCTTACGCGAGCCAGGACCGGACTGTCACGACCGTCGGGATGCGTGCGAACCGTCGTCCGGTCCCCTCCAGTGTCGCTGAGCGGCGGATACCTGCGAAAGGCAGCGCACACGTCGCCGTTCGGCCGACGTTGCGCCGCTCAGCGGGGCGCTCTGAGCCGAATCGGATGCTCGTTGGCGACGCGCTGAGCTATCGCCGCTCAGCGGCGGCATCTGGCATGGCGAGTGCGTCGCGAATCGGTTCGGCGACCTCGCGCGCCATCGCGCCCAGGCCATCAGGTCCGGCGCTCGCCGGGATTCCCAGGATCAGGTGGGATGCGCCGGCCCTGGCGAACTGGCGCGCTGTTCCCAGCGCCTCCGCGCGTGTCGCCGAGGACGCGCCGCAGTCGACCTGCGCGGCAAAGGTGAACTGGTCCGGATCCCGGCCGTCCGTCTCCAGCTCGCGCCGGATCTCGTCGCGCTTCACCGTGAAGTAGGCCACGTCGCCCGGTCGATTGCCCGGCATCGGCCAGCCCTCCGCATAGCGGGCCGCGAGCGCGATTCCACGCCGCCGCTGGCCACCGAGCCAGATGGCGGGTCCCTCGGGGCGAACCGCGACCGGCTCGTTGGTGGCGCCGCGCAGGGGGAACGACGGACTCTCCACGCTGACGCCCGGCGCCGCCGCGGACTGGGGAGAAAAGAGGGCACGCAGCACCTCGAGCGTGTGCTCCAGCCGATCGAACCGCTGCACCGGCTCAGGGAGCGGGATCCCGAAGGCCCGGTGCTCACCCTCGTGCCAGCCGGCGCCGAGACCCAGGATGAACCGGCCGCCCGTGACGTTGTCGAGCACGGTGGCCGCCTTCGCCACGAGGGCGGGATGGCGGAACGTCGCCGACAGCACGGCGACCCCCAGCCACAGCCCCGGCACACGGTGGGCCACGGCGGCCAGCGTGGTGAGCGACTCGAACGCCACGCCGCCCCGCGGACGGCTGGCATCCGAGAGATGGTCGCTCGTCCAGCCTGCGTCGAAGGCGTCGAGCTCGCCGGCCATGGCCCATGTCGCGTCCAGCATCGGCCAGTCCAATCCCGCGGAGCCGGTGGCCGAGATCCGGAAGCCGATCGGCCCCGGCCCGCTGCGCGCGGCGCTCACCGATGCGCCTCCGCTGCGGCCAGCCGCTCGACCGCGGCGAGCGGCAGCCACAGCCAGTCGGGACGGTTGTTCGCCTCGTAGCGGACCTCGTAGCACGCCTTTTCGAGCTCAAAGGCCTCGAGCAGGCCCAGATCTGAGGGATCCATGTCGCCGTAGGCGACGATGAAGGTGTTGCGCGCCTCGCGCAGCCAGCCATCGGCGTCGAGGCCGGGTGATGTCGTTTCGGTCCAGCGCGCGGCGTAGTCCAGGCTACGCAGCATCCCCGCCACGTCCCGCAGTGGCGAGCCGGGCTCCCGTCGCTCTGCCAGCGGACGGGCCGGCTCGCCCTCGAAGTCGATGACGCTGAACCCTCCATCGGTCCGCGCCAGGAGCTGGCCGAGGTGGTAGTCGCCGTGGATGCGGCTCACCCGCGCCTCGCCGGTCGCGGATCCGAACGTATCGGCGAAGCGCGCCGCGACCGCCGGCGCCAGCGCAACGAGCCGTTCATGGGGCTCACGGCTCACCGCGGTCACGGCATGTGACAGCTGACGCTCGGCGGAGGCGCGCCAGGCGGCCGTCTCGGTCACCGTGGCCGCGCGCGCTGGAAATGCTGGAGCGTCCGGTCGCGACGCCAGTGCGGCGTGCATCGCCGCGGTGACGCCACCGAGGGTGGCCGCGATCTGGAGCGCCTGGTCCGGGTCGTCGGCGAGGGTGGCAAGCATGGCTGCCCAGGCATCACCGGTGGATTGCACGAAGGCCTGGAGCATCGTCGCGGCGGCCGGCGCACTGCCGTCGGGCGTGTAGGTCATGGCGCCGGCGCCGGCCGGCGTATCGGCGAAGCCGGCATCGGTCAGGAAGGCGCTCATCTCCAGGTCCGGGCTCTCGCCGGCCTCGAGGAGCCGGTACAGCTTGAGGATCAGCCGCTCGCCGAGCACGACCGACGTGTTCGACTGTTCGACCCGAAGTCGGCGCTCCCCCAGCGCTGCCGCCGCCTCGTGGGCCGATGGAAGGAGCTCATCGAGCGCCTCCGTCCGCGAGCACCTGAACCGGCCTCGGGTACCCTTGATCTCGGAGCCGTCGGCCATCGCTCGCACGATCGCGGTCCAGGCACCCTCCCCGTCGTGCGGCTCTCGACCGTCGACCGTGGGCACCAGATAGCGATCGGGGGATCCGCCATCGGCGTAGGACACCTCGAGGATATTGAGCTCGGCGGGCTCCAGGTTTGCCTTGTCGAATTGGGTGACGGTGGCGATTGGTCGCTGCTTGGCGCGGAACCAACGCTGCGTCGCGATCCAGGTGGCGCTCAACGGGATCACGGCGTGCGCCACCGCTGGGCGGTGCCAAGTGAGCCAGGACCAAAGGGGATACCCCGTCGCGACAGGCGTGATCCGCCGTCCGATCGCGCGCGCGCCGTTGGGCGACGGATACTGAGCCGGAGCCACAGCGGAGGCCCGGTCTGGCCCGAGCTGCGCCGCTGATCGGCGCCGCCTGAGCAGAACCCAGACGCGTACCGCCTTCGGGCTGAGCTACCGCCGCCCAACGGCGGCTGGCCGAGAAACACGGGCCGCAGCGGCTCAGCCGCCGCCATCGGTCATCTCGAACCAGAAGAAGTCGTGCGGACCGAGGGTCAGCAGATATGGAAGCTCCCCGACCGGCGGAAAGTGGACGCGGCCGATGAGCTCGATCGGCACGCGCCCGTTGAACCGGGAGAGGTCGAGCTCCACGTATTGTGCGAAGCGTGAGAGGTTCGCCACGCACAGGATCGAGACCCCCTCGTGCTCTCGAAGGTAGGCGAGCACACGACGATTCTCCGGATGGAAGAACTCGAGCGTGCCGCGACCGAAGACCGGATGGGCGCGACGCGCGCGGATGAGCCGCTTCGTCCAGTTCAGCAGCGAGCCGGGCGTGCGCTGCTGCGCCTCCACGTTGACCGCCTGGTAGCCATAGACGGGGTCCGCCACGAGCGGCGCGTAGAGCGCGTGCACGTCGGCCCTGCTGAAGCCGGCGTTGCGGTCACCGGTCCATTGCATCGGCGTGCGGACGCCGTTGCGATCACCCAGGTACACGTTGTCGCCCATGCCGATCTCGTCGCCGTAGTAGATGATCGGCGTCCCCTTCATGCTGAACAGCAGCGAGTTCAGCAGCTCCAGCCGGCGACGGGAGTTATCGACCAGAGGAGCGAGGCGCCGGCGGATACCGACGTTGATCCGCATCCGGGCGTCGGCGGCGTACTCCGAGTACATGTAGTCACGCTCCTCGTCTGTCACCATCTCGAGGGTCAGCTCGTCGTGGTTGCGCAGGAAGAGCGCCCACTGATTCTCTTCGGGGATGTCCGGCGTCTGGCCCATGATCTCGACGATTGGATACCGGTCCTCGCGCCGCAGGGCGATCCAGATGCGCGGCATCAGCGGGAAATGGAATGCCATGTGGCATTCGGGGCCATCCGCGTCGCCGAAATACGGCAGCACGTCCGGCGGCCACTGGTTCGCCTCGGCCAGGAGCATGCGGCCGTCGTAGCGGGCGTCGACGGCGGATCGCAGCCGCTTGAGGACGGCGTGTGTCTCGGGCAGGTTCTCGCCGTTCGTTCCCTCGCGTTCGACGAGGTACGGCACCGCATCCAGCCGCAGCCCGTCGACGCCCAGATCGAGCCAGAAGCGCAGGACCCGCAGCACGGCGCGCACGACCTGGGGGTTGTCGTAGTTGAGGTCCGGCT
>JBHENV010000028.1:0-6292 GCA_046261895.1 Candidatus Limnocylindria bacterium | reverse complement strand
CGTGGCTACCGCGTCCGGCTCGACCTCGACCTGTTCGTGATCGCCAGCGCCAATCCCGAGGACTACACGAGCCGCGGCCGGATCATCACCCCGCTCAAGGACCGATTTGGGGCGCAGATTCGAACGCATTACCCGGAGGAGACGTCGGTCGAGATCGCGATCATGGAGGCCGAGGCTGCCGCCTTCGACGAGGGCACCTCCGTGCCGGTGCAGGTACCGGGCTTCATGAAGGAGGTGGTGGCCGAGCTGTCGCAGCTGGCCCGCCGCTCGTCGGAGGTCAGCCAGCGGTCGGGCGTCTCCGTGCGCGTGACCATCGCAAACCACGAGACGCTGTCGGCGGCCGCGCTCAAGCGAGCGGTCCGACTCGGTGAGCCGTCAGCGGCGCCGCGGATCAGCGACCTGCCATCGGTGGTGGCGTCCACCGCCGGCAAGATCGAGCTCGAGACCCTCGGCGACGAGACGCGCGAGGACCGCGTCGTTGAGAAGCTCGTCGCCCGGGCGGTGGTGAACGTCTTCAACCGCCACTTCGCCCTCTCCGAGCTCGTGCCACTGATCGAGCGGTTCGAGGACGAGGCGCTGGAGGCCGAGGTCGGTGAGTTCGTCTCCTCGAGCACCCACGGTGAACTTGCCGGTGCCGTACCCGAGCTGCGGGCTGCGATCGGGCGCCTGGACGCCGGCGAATCCCCGGCCGGGATCGCGTCGGCCACGGAGTTCGTGCTGGAGGGCCTGCACCTCAACCGCCGGCTCAACAAGGAGCGTCGTGGAGGCGGCGTCCGCTACGCGCGCTGACGTCCTTCCTCGCCGGCGAGGTCGGCGACGAGCGGCGCGAAGGACTCCATGGCGCGGGCCGGGATGCCGTAGGAGCTGACGCCGGTCCGTTCGCGGCGGCGCAGCAGACTCTCGCGGAGCTGGCCGAGGGTCCCGTACAGGAGGTACGGCGAGCCTCCGGCCACGGCGGGCCCGGCGGACTTGAGGAGCGCGGCCAGCGACGTTGAGAGCGGCTGCGGGCCGCCGACAATCCCGGCGTCGCCGACGAAGATGTTGAGCTCCAGATCTTCGAATCCGGCGCCAGCCGCGTCACGCACCGCCGCGATCCGGGTCTGAAGGGCTGACTCGGTGGCATGTCGGAGCATCGGCCGCCCGGTCGGCGAGAACTGGGGGACCAGGCTCACGATCTGCGCCTCGCGCGCCGCGATGCGCAGCATGCGGGGACCGCCGCCACCCAGCATGAGCCGGGGGTGCGGTCGCTGGGTCGGTGCCGGGTGCACACGGGCGGCCTCGAGGCGGTAGAAGCGGCCGCTGTGCGTCACATCCTCCCCGCTCAGGAGGCGCTTGATGATGGCGAGCGACTCCACCAGGCGGTCGATCCGGACGCCTGGGCGGTCGTACGGGATGCCGAGCTGACGGTAATCGTCCCGCCGCCAGCCCGCGCCCAGGCCGAGGTCCAGGCGGCCGCTGCTCAGCCGATCCAGCGTGGCAGCCTCGCGCGCGACGATCAGCGGGTGTCGGAAGTCGTTCGCCAGCACGTACGAACCGATGCGCAGCCTCGTCGTCACGGCCGCCGCCGCCGCCAGGGCCGCGCTTGGCGCCAGCTGCCGATTCAGGTGGTCAGTCAGGTAGAGCGCCTGATATCCGAGATCCTCCACGCGCCGGGCAAAGGTCGTCCAGCGATCCACCTCATCCGCGTCGTTGACGTAGACGGCGAAACGGAAGGGCTGCACGCACCCACGGTAGATCACCACGCCAGGGCGATGAGCTCCGCATGCATCGAGTCGACGTCCACGAGCACACCGCGTCGACCGAACCAGTCGGCGACGTTGGCAACGTCGCGGTACAGCAGATCCGGGGGCGTGCGTCTCCGCGGCTCCTGATCGGTCCGTGGCAGCGACGCGTTCGTACAGGGCCGTCCGCCAGATCCAGCCCTCGTGACGGTTCCGCGGCGAGAAGCCCGCGGCGCGGATCCGCTCGTCGATCGCGCGCTCCGGGTGGACGTAGCCGCGGAACGATTTGCCGATGAGCCGGAGCCACAGGTTGCCGCAGCCGATACCGAGCCGCAGCCACCACCGCTCGCGCGGGTAGACGAGGCCGACGAGCCGCCTCGACCGCTCGGTCGCGCGGTCGACCATCGTGCGCCAGTCGCGGTAGCAGCAGACGACCCGATCGAGGGTCACGATGTCGGCCGGCTCCACCGCCTCGGCGAGCTCGACGAAGTCGCCGTGCCGGTACGACGTCCGCGCGCCCCATCCCCGCCGATCGGCCTCGCGACGTGCGACCGATATGTAGGCGCGCGAGGCGTCCACCTCGGCCACCCGCTCGGCGCCGGCCGCGAGGAGCTCGAGTCCGATGATGCCGACGCCGCCGCCGATGTCGAGGACGGTCGAGCCGCGCGCGCCGGCGTCCCTGATTGCCTTGACCAGCCGCAGCGTGCTGCCGCTCGCGCCGGATCGCCGGTACGCGGTCAGCTGCCGGCGCGCCGTCCGGGCGTCGAATGCCGCGTCGTAGTCGGGCTTGCAGCAGGAGGCCGGCACGAGACCATCATGACGCGCCAGTGCAGTCGCGGTTCAGCTCAGCGGCCGGCCTCCGGTCACGCCGATCACCTCGCCGGTGATGTAGCTCGACTCCGATGACGCCAGGAAGACGTAGACGGGAGCGAGCTCCGCCGGCTGCCCGGCGCGTCCGAGTGGGGTGTTCTCCCCGAACTTCGCCGCACTCTCGGCCGGCATGGTGGACGGGATGAGTGGCGTCCAGATCGGTCCTGGGGCGACCCCGTTGACGCGCAGGCCACGCTCCAGGACGCCCGGATCCTGGGCGAGCGCCTTGGTGAAGGTGAGGATCGCCCCCTTGGTGGTCGCATACGGGAGCAGCTCTGGCGAGGGCGTGTACGCCTGGATGGAGGTGGTGTTGATGATCGTTCCACCCTCGCGCATCCGCGGGATGGCGGCCTTGGACAAGTGGAACATGGCCTCGATGTTCGTGGCGAAGATGCGGCGCCACTCCTCCGTCGAGACCTCCTCGATCCGATCCCCGCAATCCTGCCAGGCGGCGTTGTTGACGAGGATGTCCAGGTGGCCAAGCTCCGCCTCGGCGCGCTCGACCAACGCTCGGCAGACGCTCTCGTCGCGGATATCGCCATCGACCTTGATCGCGCGGCGACCTGCTTCCGTGACCCAGCGCTCGGTGTCCGCTGCGTCCTCGTCCTCGACGCCGCCGAGGTAGGAGATCATGACGTCCGCACCCTCGCGCGCAAAGGCGATGGCGACCGCCTTGCCGATGCCGGAGTCGCCGCCGGTGATGAGGGCGACGCGGTCGGTGAGCCGGCCGGATCCCCGGTAGGAGTCCTGGCCGTGGTCCGCTTTCGGCTCGAGGTCGCCTTCGGTGCCCGGCGGTTCCTGCTGCTGCTCCGGGAAGGGGGGCTCCGGGTACTGCGTCTTGGGGTCCTGCAGGGCGTCGGTCGTCATCGGTTCCTCGAAGTGCTGGCTGGGTCAGCGCACCGATGCAGATGACATGCCTCGAATATCGGCCGCAGCACGAAACCGGCACGCCACATTTCGTGACGTGCCGGTCGGTGCGATCGTAGGGTCCTGACGCCGGCACTAGGCGGCTGTCGGCCGCGTCGTGAGCGAGGCGCTTGGAGCCGACACGTCCCTTCGCGCGGCCCAGTACGCGTTCGATCGGCGAGCCTGGGTCAGCGAGGCGTATGTCACACCAGCGCATTGACCGGATGCAGCGCGGCGATCGTCCAGAGGCCGAACCACTGGCCCACATGCACGAGCATGCCCTGGGATGCCTGTCGCTCTGACGTATCGTTCCATCAGTGGTCTGCCGCGGATGGGGTACGCCGTCTGGCACGCCCTATGCCTTCGGGGAGGGTTCAAGCAGGAGAAACCTCATGGCCCTCACGTCGCCCACGCGCGAGATGTCGCCCTACGGCGGGGATGACGCCGACGCGAATGTCGTCCACCCGAGCACCGCCGCAATCGGCGGCCACCCGCTTCACCCGGCGCTGGTGCCTCTGCCGATCGGCCTGCTCACGGCCGCCGCCGCCAGTGACGTGGCGAATCTCGTCACCGGGGACGGGTTTTTCGCTCGCATGAGCCGATGGTTGATTCGCGGTGGACTGCTGACCGGCGTGATGGCAGCCGCCTTAGGCCTGCTCGATTTCTCGGCGATCCGGGCGGCCCGTGGTCCCGTCGGCATCGCGCACGCCAGCGGTAACACGGCGGTCATCGGATTGAGCGCGCTCAGCCTCGTCCTTCGTCGATCCTCAGACAGCCGCGTGCCCTCCCTGGCCATGCTCCTGAGCGCCATTGCCGCGCTGCTACTGGCCGGAACCGGCTGGCTCGGCGGTGAGCTCGCGTACCGCAAGCGCATCGGGGTCGCGCGGCGCTGACTCGCGATCCGACGGCAGGCTCAGCCTCCATCGAATACGTCGGGCTCAGGTCGGTGTCGCCAACTCCACGAACTGGCAGAGCGCATTCGCCAGGCGCATCTGCTCGGGTGTGCGGGCCCGGACCCGGAGGAGCGCCGGCGTGGCCACGACGACCGCGATGCATTTCGCCCGCGACGTCGCCACATTCAACCGATTGCGCGAGTAGAGGAAGTCCATGCCGCGCGGTGCGTCATCGGGTGAGCTGGACGTCATCGAGTAGATGCTGACCGGGGCCTCCTGTCCCTGGAACTTGTCCACCGTGCCGATTCGAGCGTTGGCTGGCAACAGGGTGGCGATCGCTCCGACCTGGGCGTTGTAGGGCGCGACGACCAGGACGTCCTCGTACCGCAGCGGGTGCTTCTTGCCATGTCGGTCGATCCAGGTCGAGCCGGTCTCCACGAGTGCCCGGACGACAAAGGCGACCTGCCGCGCCTCCTCAGGAGCGAGGCTGTCAGCGGCCACGTGATCGGCGGAGACGAGGCGCACCCCCGCGCCACGCATCGGCTCAGGGCCGTTCAGGCGCTGGTTGGCGAGGTCAGCACGCGACTCCAGCCTGCCCTCGTAGAACGCCTCGGAGGTGAACCGGGTCACGTCAGGGTGAAGCCGCCAGGTGTGCTCGAGGAAGAGCCCCAGGTGGTCTGGCATGGCATCGTGCTCGCCCAGCAGATGCGCCAGCGCGGACCGATCGGCCCCGGGCGGATGCGACCCCTGCAGCGGCTGGTCGAGCTGCTGCGGATCCCCCAGCAGGACGATCGAACGCGTCGAGCCCGCCATGGACAGAACGTTGGCGAGCGACATCTGGCCCGCCTCGTCCACGAAGAGGACATCGAGCAGGTCATCGCTCTTGTCGGATGCCCAGAGCCAAACCGTGTCGGCGCCAAGGTCGTACTCGCCCTCGGCAAGCCCGGAGCGCACGTGTCCGTTGTCTTTGCTGATCGTAACCCGGGGATCGTCGACCCCCTGGCCGTCCTCGGTCACTTTCTGGACGGTGTTGATCGGGATGCCCGCTTCCTCGGCGGCGTCCTCGATCTCTCGCAGGAAATTGCCGATCACCTTGTGGCTGTTCGCGCTGATGCCGACCCGTTTGCCATCCGCCACCAGCCTCGCGATCATCCGCGCCCCCGTGTAGGTCTTGCCCGATCCCGGCGGTCCCTGGATGGCCAGGGCGCCCTGATCGAGGCAGGTCACGAGTCGCCGGGCTGCCTCGAGCTCTGTTTCGCCGCTGCGTCGGAGAGCCTCCCCAATTTCCTGGCCGCAACGCGGGGCGCGTCGCAGCAGCAGATCTCGTGCGGCTCGCCATGGTCCCGGGGCGTCGATCCCGTGCTCTGCCACCCACGCTCCAAGTCGGAGGAGCGACCGTCGCTGGGCGCCGTCCTGGAAGATGTCGAGGGGCACCAGTGCCTGTGGGTGCCGCGGCTCGGCGTCGGCTGGCCACGCCAGGTCGACGATCGACTGCGCGTCGTCGATCCCCATCAGGTGGGCTTTCACCATCCACGCGCTCGGTTTGGCATCAGGCTGCTCCTGGCGGAGGCTGGGGTCATGGAGCTCGCTGCGCGGGCCGATGTCGTAGTCCTGCGGCGCAAACCGATAGCGCCAGGTCTGACGCAGCTTCGCCCTCGGTCCCGGCTTCCACGGCTCACCGATCGGGCCCTCGACCTCCAGCGGCCCGAGCGGACCCTTGTCGGCCATCAGCTCTCGCGAGTCCATCTCCATGCGATGGAAGAACTCCCAGTAGGCAGCCTTCTTCTCCCGCCGATGCCACGAGAGCAGCTGAGCAAGGAGCCAGGACGCCTGCTGCTCGTCGCTCCGTTCGAGGCGGTCGGCCGGGACACCATCGGTGAGCGCAAGGGCGACCTCATTCAC
>JBHENV010000027.1:0-8104 GCA_046261895.1 Candidatus Limnocylindria bacterium | reverse complement strand
GGAATCCCGCTCTCCGTGAGGCGTGCGCCGACTCGGGCGAGCTCTTCCGCGGTGGGAGGCGCCTCTGCCTCGTCCTCTGTCTCGGTCTCCGGCTCGTGATTGGTTGCCGGACCGGCGGGCTGCTCTCGCGCGACCGGCGCGCGGCTCGCCATGACGCCGCCGGCGGCGATCAGGATCAGGACGGCGGCCGCCAGGATGGCGATGCGGTTGGTGCGGTTCACGGTTGCATTCCCCCTTCTCAGTCCCGGCAGCATACCGAGTCTACCTTGCCAGTCACCTGACAGGAATCGGGGCGCCAGGGATTGATGCCTGGGAGCCTCAGGCCGATCTCACCAGCGTCGCGTACAGGTGGTCGAACGTCTCAGCCGGATCGTGTGACATGCCGCCATGGATCGGCCCGGGCTGGATCGCCGTGCCATCGTCCGCCTCCACGAGCGCCGGGAGCGAGCTCCCTTCACGGAGCGGCGTGACGTAGCGGGTGATGTCGACCGTGCGGAGCAGGGGCGCGAGTGTAACGGCCGACGTGTCCCCCGCCCCCGGCCGGCGGCGACCGTGTAAATCGCGCTCGATCGGGCGGGCGCTCGTGGGCTGTCGAGCTCAGCGATCAGTGGGAGAGTGTGCGGCTCGAACCGGCCCCCTCGGTGGTCATCACGGCGACGGCTGCCAAAACGGCAATGGCGAGGATGCCAATGGCGATCCAGCTCGTCGAGAAGGTGAGCGTCGACGCGATCGCGAGATAGGTGCCGATCGCAATGACGGCGGCGGAGAGATAGGCGGCTGCCCGCATCGGTGAATCTCCTTCGGGGGATCATTCGGAGATCACTCGTGCGGTGGGGTCGCGCGCGCATCGTCCGATTGCGGCGGCGCCGTCTACGCCTTTCGTCGGAGAGCCGTCACGCGGGCGCGTCGGCAAGGCGCTCCACCGTGAGGATCGTGGCGGCAGTGATGCGAGCCAGCGTGTCGTAGTGGAGCGTATCGGGCGTATCGGTCCGGCGGTGGTAGTTCGGGTTGCGGAAGTTGGCCGTGTTCGACACCTGGATCGCCGGCATGCCGGCGCGCCAGAAGTTGACGTGGTCGCTGCGCGAGAAGTGGCGCGCGCCGGGGACGGCGAACAGCGCCGGACCGATCAGCGGCAGGTCGAGCGGATCGCGCAGCAGGAGCACCCGCTCCGCGCCGATGGTTGCCGACAGGCAGCGCGCCCACTCCCGGACGACGGAGACCGACGAGCGGCGGTAGATCGCCACCACCGTGTCGCCGGCCCGATCCCGCGCGTCGAGCCTGGCCACCTGGCCGGGATAGAGCCGGCCGATCCCGGCCGGCACCTCTTGCGTCCGGGGCCGAGGATCCATGAAGCCGATCGGGTCGAACACGATTGCGCCACGCACGCGGTAGCGCCTGCGCAGCCAGCGGACGAGATGGCGGGAGCCGATGAGGCCGATCTCCTCGAAGTCGGGGGCCGCCAGGATCACCGTCCGGCGGAAGCGGCGGGCCGCGAGCTGCGTCGACAGCTCGAGCAGGGCGGCGAGGCCGGCGCCGTTGTCGTCCGCACCCGGCGCACCGCGCACCGTGTCGTGGTGGGCGACGACCACGATCGCCTCGTCCGTTTCGCCGCGGCGAATGGCGACGAGGTTCATGCCGTCGAGCCGAGCGTAGGTATGCGCCGGATACCGGCCGCCGGAGCCCGCCACCGGGTGGTCGAGGATGGCCCGCACGTTCCGGAGCCCCAGCCGCTGGCGCCCGACCTGCCATCCGGCGGCGCGCCAGGCATCGGCCAGGAGCGCATCGGTCCGTTGCATGGCGGACGGGGCGTTGATGCGGTTGCGCGGTCCCGGCAGCGACGTCACCAGCTCGCGGAGCCTGCCCGGACGGATGCGGGCGACCCACGCGTCTGCGGCATCCTGCATCGGCGCATCGGGCGGCGGATACGTGGGTTCGGCGGTGCCCGGAATGGTGATCCTCACCGAACCGAGGATAGCGGGCAGACGTCACAATGCGTCCATGCCTGAGATGGTTGATGCCGCCCGCGTCTCCCGACGTGCGGCCAGCTTCACCGAGTCGGTGATCCGCGAGATGACGCGCCATGCAGCCGTGCACGAGGCGGTGAACCTCGCGCAGGGGTTTCCTGACTTCTCGTGCCCGCCGGAGCTCAAGGAGGCAGCCAAGGCGGCGATCGACCGGGACATCAACCAGTACGCCATCACGTGGGGCGCGCGCGACCTGCGCGAGGCGATCGCCGCCAAGACGGCGCGCTTCCATCCAACCTGGACGGTGGATCCGGAGACCGAGATCACGGTCACCTGCGGCGCGACCGAGGGAATGATCGCCGCCATGCTGGCGCTCGTCGATCCCGGCGAGGAGGTGATCGTGTTCGAGCCCTTCTACGAGAATTACGGGCCTGATGCGATCCTGTCCGGGGCCGTTCCGCGCTACGTGACGCTGCGCGAGCCGGACTGGCGGATCGACGCCGATGAGCTTCGGGCGGCGTTCGGACCGCGCACGCGCGCCATCATCCTGAATAGCCCGCACAACCCGACCGGCAAGGTCTTCTCGCGAGCAGAGCTCGGTCTGATTGCCGGCCTGGCGCAGGAGCACGACGCCCTCGTCCTGACCGACGACATCTACGAGCACATCATCTACGCCGGCGAGCACATCCCGATGGCGACGCTGCCCGGCATGGCCGAGCGCACCGTGGCGGTCAACTCGCTCTCCAAGACGTACTCGGTGACCGGCTGGCGAGTCGGCTGGGTCGTGGCGCCTTCGCGCCTCACGGCAGCGATACGCAAGGTCCACGACTTCCTGACCGTCGGCGCGGCCGCACCGCTCCAGGCGGCCGGTGCGGTGGCGCTTGCCATGCCGGACGACTATTACGCCGCGCTGGTCGACAGCTACCGCCGCCGTCGCGACCTGCTGGTTCCCGCACTCCGGGCAGCCGGCCTCTCCCCATTCGTCCCCGACGGCGCCTACTACGTGATGGTCGACATCTCGGGCGTCACCGACGAGGACGACGTGACCTTTGCGCGGCGGGTCACCGCCGACCGCGGCGTCGCATCGGTTCCTGGCTCATCGTTCTACTCGCGACCAGAGCTCGGGCGCTCGAAGGTCCGCTTCGCCTTCCCGAAGCGAGAGGCGACGCTCACCGAAGCGGCGCGCCGGCTGCGGGACGGCTCGCTCGGCGTTCGCTGACCGCTCAGGCTGCCGCTCTCCTCGCCGCCTGGATGCCGGCACCCGGCGACATGAGCAGCCGAATCGGCCGTCGGGGCACCAGGCCGGCATCCCGCTGCCAGGAGGCCATCTCCCCGAAGGTCCACGTGCCGGCCTCGCTGGTGAGCGAGAAGTAGAGGTCGAAGAAGGCCGTCAGCTGGTTGGCCTTGGCCGGCGTCTTCGACCGGATCGCCTCGCCGATGGCGAGCACGCCGCCCGGACGCAGCGCCCGCGCGGCGCGTCGCACGAGCTCGCGATTGGTCTCCTCATCGAAGTGGTGCACGAGGCTCCAGGCGAGGATCAGGTCATAGGCGTCCTCGCCGAGGTCGTCACGGAGGGCGTCACCCGCCCGGTGAACGACCCGGTCTCCCATCCCCTCGCTGGCCAGGATCGGCGCCGCGTGCTCGACGGCCTGTGGCAGGTCGAGAACGACCGAGCGAAGGCCGGGATATCGGCGGCAGAGCGCCACGGAAAAGTACCCGTGCGATCCGCCGATGTCGAGCATGTCGCGCGCACCTTTGGGGACCGGCGTGCGACGCGTCGCCTCGGTTGCCGAGAGCCCGGCCTGGACGCGCATCCCGCGCTGGTAGAGGCCCCACTCCGCCTCGGACATCGACCCGTGGACGTCGAGCGGCTCGCCCGAGCGCAGGAATCCGCCCAGGGCGTCGATCCAGCGCAGCTCGAGCCGCTTCATGAGCACCATGTCGCGTGCCGAGTGCGGGGAACCGGTCAGCAGATAGCGGCGTGCCGTCCGACCGAGGCGGAACCGTCCATCGGTCCAGCGCAGGTAGCGCATCGAGGTGAGCAGGTTGAGGATCTTCTCGGTGGCCTTCGGATCGGTCCCTGCGCGTGCGGCAACGCCGGGAGCGTCGAGCGGTCCGTCCTTCAGCGCTTCGAAGATGCCCTGCTCCGTGGCCACCAAAACCACCTCGCCGAAGGCGGCCGCGTAGGTGTCGATCAGCGGTGTGGGAACCAGGCCGGTCGCGAGCGCCGCCCGCTCGATCGGGTTGGTGGCGACGAGTCCGTAGCGCATGACCATCCTCCGCGGCTGGGACCGTGACGGCAGGGACCGTCCGAGTTTAGGCCGCTGGTGCGGGATTGCCCAGCGTTTCCTTCGCCCGACCGTGGGCGACGAGCAGGAAGTGCGTGAGGGCTGCCAGCTCGTCCAGCGCGGTCTCCGGAGGCTCGTGGAGCGCCCGTCCACGAGTGATCTGTCCGGCCGGCGAGGCGAGCGACGCCAGGACGTCGCGCAGGAGCGACCAGCGAAGCGCCACCGATTGCCAAAAGCTCGTCTCCGCGCCGGCGGCGACGTCCGCGAAGCCGGCTGCCGCGATCGCGTCGGCGTACGCGTCGAGGACGGCGGGCAGCATCCGCTGCAGCTCAGCGGCGGAGAGATCGCCACGACGCGACGAAGAGAAGAGCAGCGAGGCGATCTCCGCGCCGACGGGCCCGATACCCAGCGTCTCCCAATCGATGGCCACCGTCTCGAGCGTCCCCTCCCCCGTTCGTGCGAACAGGTTGGCCCTGACGGCATCGTGATGGCAGAGCGTGTGCGGCGCGCGATCGAGGGCGGCGCGAAGCTCCGCCTGCATGGCCAGCAGCGAAACGGCCGTGTCGGCAAGCCCCGGACCGAAGCGCGAGATCACCTGCGGCAGGGCGGCCTGCTCGGTCATGGCGCTCGAGGCGGCGGCCATCGCGGCCGGCTGTCCATGGCGCTCGCTCCAGCGCTGAAGCATCCACGGAGCCGATGCCACCGGCTCCGCGAGCCATCGTGCCGAAAATCGACCGAGATGGGTTGCCGCTCGGATCCAGTCCCGCCGTTCCCACGATCCGGCCCGCTCGTCCACGACCTCCTCCAGGAACAGCACCACCCGGCCGTCCGGATCCTCGTGCAGGCCGAAGACGCGTGGCGCGGCGAACCCAGCGGGCAGGCGGTCCAGGAGACCGGACCGATAGGCGAGCAGCTCGCGCCGGCCGCCCTCGCGGATGAAGGGCGGTGCGGAGTCGGGGTTACCGGTCACCTTCTCGATCATCGACCAGGCCCGGCGGCCACCACCCGTCGTTGCTGATCCGGCGATGCGCGTGATCGATCGCCCGGCCTGGTAGGGGTCGTAGTCAAGCGGTGTTCGGACGGCCTCGATGATCTGGGCGTGATCCGTCTCCAGCATCGCGGACACGGCCGCCCGGAGCCGATCCGTCACCGGCTCTCGCGGCATGCGTCGACCGCGCGCACCTGGTCCAGGATCTGCTTGGCCGACTCCTCGGCCGTGAGGGTGCCGGTGTCGATGACCAGATCGGCCACGGAGGCGTAGAGCGGATCACGCTCGGCGATCGTGGCGCGAATCCAGGATCCGCCACCACGGTCGAGGAACGGCCGATGGTTGGCGCCCATCGCTCGGGATTCGAGGATCCCGGCATCCGCGCGCAGCCAGACCACGAACCCGCCGGCCCGCAGGCGCTCACGGTTCGCCGCGTCGAGAATCGTGCCCGCCGCCACCCCGATGAACGCCGGCGGCGCCACCTCGACGCCCAGCGCAAGGGCGGCGGCCTCGGCCCTGCGCATCTGCGCCTCGCCGGCCGTGGCAACGATCTCGCGCGCAGTGGTGCCGTGCGATCGGCGCACCAGCTCATCGTTGTCGACGTACTTCCAGCCGGTCGCCTCGGCCAGCAGCCGGCCGATCGTCGACTTGCCACTGCCCATCATGCCGATGAGCAGCACGCGGCACGCTCGCTCGAGGGTCATCCCGCGCTACGACTCGACATTCGGATCAGTCTACGAAGCCGCGTCCGAGCGTGCGGCATGGGCCGTGCATGGGAGATAGCCAACTCCCTCTCACATCAGAGGCCGAACCCATCCAATGGAAACTGTGCAGAACATGGGCGACGCCGTCCTGGTGTCCGTCACCGAAGCCCTCCAGAATTTCCTGGGCTTCCTCCCCCAGCTCGTCGGCGCCATCATCATCCTCGTCCTCGGCTGGATCATCGCCGGCCTGCTGGCCGGCCTCGTCGAGACCGTCCTCAAACGGGTCGGCTTCGAGCGAGCAGCCGAGTCGACAGGCATCGCCGGGTTCGTGAAGCAGGCCGGATCAGACTGGACGGTCAGCAAGGTCGTGGCGGAGATCGTGAAGTGGTTCGTCCGCCTCGTCGCCCTGCAGGCAGCGGCCTCGATCCTCGGCATGACCCAGATCAGCGAGATCATCAACAGCATCCTGCTCTGGCTGCCGAACCTGGTGGTTGCCCTGGCGATCGTCGTGCTGGGCGCGTTTCTCGCCAACTTCGTCTCAAAGATCGTCCGCGGAACGGTCGGCAAGATGGGCTTCGACAATCCGGACCTGTTCGCCAACATCGCCAGGTTCGCGATCATCGGTTTCGCGGTCATCGCCGCGGTGGACCAGCTCGGCATCGCCGAAACGGTGGTGAACACCTTGCTCATCGGCGTGGTGGCCGCGCTCGCGGCCGCCTTCGCCCTCGCGTTCGGCCTGGGCGGGCAGCGAGTCGCCGGACAGATCACCCAGAGCTGGTACGAGAAGGGCCAGGCGGCCGGGCAAAAGGTCAGCGACTACGCCCAGTCAGAGTCCACCGAGAGCACGCCTCCTGCCCGAGACACGGTCCAGCCTCCGACGACCTCACAGACGGAGCCGCCGATCACCCGGGGCTCGACGCGACCGGCGGGCGGCTGACGGGCGCGGTTCCATTACAGGAGGTCACGCTTCGAGCGCGGCCTCTCGCTACCAGCAAGGAGACCTCATGGGACGAATCATCCTCGGCGTCATCATCGGCATCGTGCTGGTGATCTGGCTGCTCGCCTCCTGCGTCGGCGCGATCTTCTAGGAGCGGCCCGCGAGCCGCTCCACCCAGGCTTCGAGCCGCGGCAGGTGCTCCGCGTAGTGGTCCGGTCCGGCCTTGCGCACCCAGAAGGCGGCCGCGGGAGTGATCGTCGGCAGCTGCGCCCACGCCCGCAGAAGCTCGCTGTGCGCGGCCGCCGCCTGGAGGTGGACCGTCTCGAGCGGGATGTCCCGCATGGCCTCCAGGAACCGGGCATTCTCGGCGTCGATGTCGATCTCGCCCTCGCGGTAGGTGCCGTTGGCGATCTGACGCAGCATGGTCGCGCCCCGGGCCATCCAGGTGCCGAGGTGCGCGATGGCATCCTTGGCACTCCAGCCTTCCTCGAAATAGCCCGGCTCGGCGGCCGTTTCCGGGGTCACCCTGTCGATGAGGGCGTGGATTCGATTCCAGGCCTCCGCCTCCCCGGGTAGCTCGCGTTCGTCGGAGTCGGTCGGCGCATCCGATTGCATGGTGCGATCGTAGACCGGCCCGCAAGCCGCCCGTTCCGTCTCACGGCTGCCGGCCAATCGGTTGGCCTAGAGCTCGACAACGTCGAGGCGCTCCTGGCGACCTTGAGCTCCACCAATCGGGCTCCATCTGCGTTCGCTTCCTGCAGCTCGTGCGGCAGGCACCGACAGCAGGATTCGGTTGGCGCGCGCCATCGATCCAAGTCGTGCGGCCACGTTCACCGCGTCGCCCAGCGCGCTGACGTCGCGCTGGTCATCCGTTCCGACAGCGCCGGCGAAGGCGGTGCCGGTGTGAACGCCGATCCCAACCGGAAGTCCTCCCGGCATCTCGCCGATGCGCTGCAGAAGGTTCCGGGCGGCGTCGACGGCGCGGCCTGCGTGGCCCTCACCCGTGAATGCCGGGATGAACATGACGGCGAACAGCACCGACAGCTCGATCTCCGCTCCACCGGGGTGATTGCGGAGATCTCGGGCGCAGAAGCCACACATCGTCGGATTGCGCGGCATCGGCCCATGGAATGTCCACGTCAGGTCTTGGCGCCACCGGTGAAGGGGATCGTCTCGCCCGTCACGTAGGTGTTCGCCGCCGATGCCAGCCACACCACGAGCCC
>JBHENV010000026.1:0-3485 GCA_046261895.1 Candidatus Limnocylindria bacterium | reverse complement strand
ATCGGTCTCGCCAGAAGCGCTGCCGAGATCCACCCTCAGGGCACTGTCGTGCTCTGCCGGACGGCATCGGCGGGCTATTCGGCGATCATGGGCGAGGACATGGCAACGAGTCAGGACTTCGTGACCTGGACCTGCGGCCCTGACCTCGATCCCTTCTACCTGCTCTGGTGCCTCCGGGCGATGCGCCGGGACCTGCTCGGGCGGCTCGCGATGGGATCGACGCACAAGACCATCTACGTTCCCGATCTCCAGATGCTCCGGATTCCCTTGCCGCCACTCGCCGAACAGCGCGCGATCGTCGAGTCCATCCGCGCGGCCAACTCGACGATCGACGACACGGTCGACGCCATCGACCGCCAGCTCGGCCTCCTCACCGAGCGCCGCCAGGCCCTCATCACCGCCGCCGTCACCGGCCAGATCGACGTCACGACCGCGAGAGGTGTCGACGTATGAGCCCCGGAGCCCACACCGAGCGCGCGTTCGAGGATCGTGTCGAGTACGAGTTGTTCGAGCAGGGCTGGTCACCCGCGCAGGGCACTTTCAACGCCGAGCTAGGCATCGACACCGGCGAGCTGTATCGGTTCCTCGGCGCCACACAGCAGCAGCGCTGGGACAAGCTCATCGAGCTGTACGGCGGCGACCAGGGCACCGCGCAGCGGCAGTTCGCCCGCCGCCTCGCCTCGGAGATCGACTCGCGGGGCGTGCTCGACGTGCTGCGGCAGGGCGTCCGCGACCGGGGCGTGCAGATCGACCTGGCCTACTTCCGGCCCGGCCACACCCTTGCCACAGACGCCCTCACCGACTACCACCGCAACGTACTCACCGTCGCCCGGCAGCTGCATTACAGCGTGCGCGACCCGCTGAAGTCGATCGACCTGGCGCTGTTCGTCAACGGGCTGCCGGTCGCCACCGTGGAGCTCAAGAACCCGAACACCGCGCAGGGCGCCGACCACGCCATCGCGCAGTACCGGCAGCGCGACCCCAACGAGGTGTTGCTCGGCAAGCGGGCCGTCGTCCACTTCGCGGTCGACCCGGACCGGGCGTTCGTCGCCACCCGGCTGCGCGGCGGCGACACCCAGTTCCTGCCGTTCAACCTCGGCTCGAACGGTCCCGGGGTCAGCGGCGGCGCCGGGAACCCGCCCGCGAAGCCAGGCTCCTACGCCGTCGCCTACCTGTGGGAGCAGATCTGGCAGCGCGACAACTGGCTGGAGATCCTCGCCCGGTTCGTGCACATCCAGGCGTCGGACAAGGCGGGCGTGCGCACCAACCCGCACACCGCGGCGCGCATCTTCCCGCGCTACCACCAGTGGGACGCCGTGCAGAAGATGGTCACCCACGCCCGCACCCACGGCGCGGGGCGCAACTACCTGATCCAGCACTCCGCCGGCTCGGGCAAGTCGAACACGATCGCCTGGCTGTCGCACCGCCTGTCCACCCTGTTCGACGCCGACAACCAGCCGGTGTTCCACAAGACCATCGTGATCACCGACCGCGTCGTGCTCGACCGGCAGCTGCAGAAAACCATCTTCCAGTTCGACCACACCCCCGGCGTCGTCCGCAAGATCGAGGAGGACTCCACCCAGCTCGCCGCCGCGCTCGACGACGCCACCTCGAAGATCGTCATCTCGACGCTGCAGATGTACCCGTTCGTCCTGGCCAAGATCGCCGGCATGGGGTTGGCGGGCCGGCGGTACGCAGTGATCATCGACGAGGCGCACACCTCCCAGGGTGGCGACTCCGCGATCCGGCTCAAGCAGGCCCTCGGGGCCAACGCCACGGCCCGCGACGACGACGAGGACGAGGCGACCTACCTGACGCGGGTCCGCGGCAAGCAGCCGAACCTGTCCTACTTCGCGTTCACCGCCACCCCGAAGTCGCCGACGCTCAAGCTGTTCGGCACGTTCGACGCGGCGCGGATCAACCCGCACACCGGTGAGCTGGGCATGTACGTGCCCTTCCACGTGTACTCGATGCGCCAGGCCGTCGACGAGGGCTACATCCTCGACGTGCTCGCCAACTACCTCACCTACGACACCAAGTGGCGGCTGCGCAACGCCGCGGTCGACCACCAGGAGTCGCAGCTCGCGAACCCCGACGTCGACGAGCGTAAGGCCAAGGCGAGGCTCGTCCGTTTCGCCGAGCAGCATCCGACCTCGCTCGCGCAGAAGGCCAAGCTGATCGTCGACGACTTCCGGGAGAACATCGCCGGGCGCCTCGGCGGGCGGGCCAAGGCGTTGGTCGTCACCGGCAGCCGCCAGCACGCGCTCGGGCTCTACCAGGCCATCCGCCGCTACCTCGACGAGCCCGGACCGGCGGACCTCGGCGTGCTCGTCGCGTTCTCGGGGCAGCTCAAGGACGAGGCGTCGGGCGTGGAGTTCACCGAGGCGCAGCTCAACGGCATCCCCGAGAAGCAGCTTCCGGACGCGTTCGCCTACACCCGGGCCGACGACGCGGCGGCCGCCGCGCGAGGCCGGGAGGAGTACCGGCTGCTCGTCGTCGCTGAGAAGTACCAGACCGGGTTCGACCAGCCGCTGCTGTGCGCGATGTACGTCGACAAGCCCCTCACCGGCGTCGCCGCCGTGCAGACCCTGTCGCGGCTCAACCGGATCCACCCGCTCAAGTCGCAGGACGACGTGCGCATCCTGGACTTCGAGAACGACGCCACCGCGATCCAGGCCGCGTTCGAGGACTGGTTCGAGACCACGATCACCGAGGAGGCCGACCCGAACCTGCTCTACGACAAGCAGCGTGAGGTGATGGATTTCGGGTTGCTCGCCGCCTCGGAGATGGAGGCGTTCCTGCGCGTCCTCGGCTCCGCCGCGCCGGGCCGGATGCCGGACGCGGCCGAGCGCAAGCTGCACGCGCAGCTGCACGAGTACCTCACGCCGGCGCTGGACCGCTTCGCCGCCCTCGACACCGACGACGAGCGCGACGGCTTCCGGGGCGCCCTGCAGGGCTACGTCCGCGCCTACAGCCTGCTCGCGCAGGTCATCGACTGGGGCGATCCCGACCTGGAGCGGCTCTACCAGTACGGCCGGCTCCTGCTGATCCGGCTGCCCGGGCGGCCGTCGGCGTCGGTGGACATCGGCGACGCCGACCTGAGCCATTTCCGGCTCGAGTTCACCGGGCGGCACAACGTGTCGCTGTCGGCTGTCGGCGACCGCGACGTGCGCGGTCACGCGGCCGACGGCGGCGGCATCCGGGAGCCGGAGATGGCACCGCTGTCGGAGGTGATCGCCGAGCTCAACGACCGCTTCGGGCTGGGCCTGAGCACCTCCGACGAGATCCTGGTCTATCAGCAGGTCGTCGGCCTGGTCGAGGACACCTCGATGCAGCAGATCGCCCTGATGAACGACGAGGCCCGCTTCGGGCAGGTGGCCGACGACCGGCTCGACGACATCGTCGCGGAGAACGCCGAGCGCAACACCGACTTCATGAAGCTGTACTTCGACAACGACGAGTTCCAGAAGGCCATCAAGGAAGCG
>JBHENV010000025.1:0-26036 GCA_046261895.1 Candidatus Limnocylindria bacterium | reverse complement strand
GAGACCGACATCGAGCCGATCTTCTCGGGTGGCCACGACAACTCGGTGATCGCACTCTGCAACGACGACGCGGAGGTCGGCGTCGCGTTCAACGACGCGCGGACCATCCTCGAAGAGGGTGACTGCGAGAACATGGATGAGATCGTGGTGTTCGCCTACTCGCAGGAGATCCCGAACGACGGCGTGGCAGTCCGCGGCGAGCTTCCCGAGGAGCTGAAGCAGGAGATCGCCGACGCGCTCATTGCCTACTCGGAGACCGAAGAGGGCAAGGAGGTCCTGGACTCGGTGTACGAGATCGACGAGTTTGCACCCGCCGACCTCGATGCCTTCGAGGTGGTCCGAGAGGCGGCCGCGGAGCTCGGCATCACCTCCGACTGACAAGCCCGATGCGGGGCGGGCCCGGCGGCGGGCCCGCCCTTTCCTCATGACGCATGAGCCGCCGAGGGACCGATGATCCGCTTCGAGAACGCGTCCGTCACCTACCCCGGTGGAGTGCACGCCCTCAGGAATCTGACGCTCCAGATTGCCGACCGCGAGATGCTCGTCATCGTCGGTCTCTCGGGAGCCGGGAAATCCACCCTCATTCGCGCCATCAATGGCCTCGTGCCGCTCACCGGCGGGGACATCACGATCGATGATGTCAGCGTCCGCCACGCGAGCCCGAAGCAGCTCCGCGAGCTGAGATCGAAGATCGGGATGATCTTCCAGACCTTCAACCTCGTGAAGCGCACCAGCGTCCTCAACAACGTGTTGATGGGGCGCCTGCATGACGCCGGCACCCTCCGCTCGCTCCTCGGACGCTATCGTGCCGAGGACGTCGAGATCGCGATGCAGTCCCTGGAACGCGTGGACATCGTCGAGAAGGCGTACGTGCGTGCCAGCAACCTGTCCGGAGGGCAGCAGCAGCGCGTCGGCATCGCCCGCGCGCTGGCTCAACGGCCGAAGATCATCCTCGCCGACGAGCCGGTGGCGAGCCTCGATCCCCCGACCAGCCACGTCGTGATGCGCGACCTTCAGCGGATCAACCGCGAGCTCGGGATCACGACCTCTCGTGAATCTTCACTTCCTCGACCTGGCGAAGCGCTACGGCGACCGAATCATCGGCATGCGCGCCGGCGAGCTGGTGTACGACGGGACCGGCGAGGCGGCAGACGAGCACGTCTTCCGCGACATCTACGGCCGCTCCCTGACGGCGGATGACGTGCTCGAGGCCGCCGCAGCCGGATGAGCGCCGCGCCGACCGCCCGTCCGGCACCGCCGCCACGCTCCTGGATCGTTCCCGCTGGCCTGATCGCGTTTCTCGGGATCACGGTCTGGGCAATCGGCGAGGTCGGTCTGGATCCGCTCGCCATCATCGCCGGACTGAGCGGCGCGGATCGGATCGTGAGCGCTCTTCTCGCCCCCAACTGGGACTTTCTCGGCAACACGGTGCAACCCATGCTGGAGACGTTCCAGATGGCGGTGATCGCGTCGGCCATCGGCTGCGGCATCGCGCTTCCGCTGGCGTTCGTGGCGTCCCGGGTCACCACCCCGAATCGCGTGGCCTACGCTCTCGACCGCTCCATCCTCAACGTGGTTCGTGCCATTCCGGACATCCTGTACGCGCTGATCTTCGTCTCGGCGGTGAGCGTCGGGCCGCTCGGGGGGATCCTGGCGCTCGTACTGTTCAATATCGGCGTCGTCGCCAAGCTCCTGAGCGAGACGGTCGACGGCGTCGACACCGGACCCATCGAGGCGGCGCGGGCGGCCGGCGCGAACCGGACGCAGACGGTCGGCACGGCCGTGCTGCCGCAGGTGATGCCGAACTACATCGCCTACGCGCTCTACACCTTCGAGCTCAACATCCGCGCCTCCACGGTCATCGGCATCGTTGGTGCCGGTGGCATCGGCTACCTGCTCGACACGCAACGAAAGTTCTTCGCCTACTCGAACGTGTCGGTCATCGTCATCGAGCTGTTCGTGTTCGTCTTTCTGATCGAGCTCATTTCCATCTCCCTGCGCCGGAGGCTGGTATGACCGCGTCCCGCGCCACCATTCGGCCCGAGCGGCCCTCGAACGCGCGACGCAACGCGACCATCGCCGCGGTGCTGGTTCTCCTCGGGTGGGCGATCCTGACGATCGGGGTGGACCCCGCGAAGCTGGCCGACCTCCCGGGGCAGCTCGCTCGCATCGTCGACCGCATGATTCCGCTCGACGTGGCGTACACCGAGGTGGCCCTGCCGGCCATGATCGAGTCGCTCCAGATCGCGTGGATCGGCACCATCATCGGAGCACTGCTGTCGCTGCCGCTGGGGTTCTTCGGCGCCAGGAACGTCTCGAGCGTGACGGTCTCCAACGTCATCCGCCAGCTGCTCAACGCCATCCGCGCCGTCCCGGAGCTGGTTGTCGCCATCGTCCTGGTCACGATCGTGGGGCTCGGTCCAATCGCCGGTGTCCTGGCCATCGGTCTCCATTCGATCGGAACGCTCGGCAAGCTGACGGCCGAGGTGATCGAGGGGATCGACCCCGGGCCGGTCGAAGCGGCGCGCGCAGCCGGGGGCCGCCCGATCCAGGTGCAGCGCTGGGGCGTTCTGCCGCAGGTGCTTCCCGACACCGTGGCGTTCTGGCTCTACCGCTTCGAGATCAACATCCGCGCGGCGGCGGTGCTGGGCATCGTCGGGGCGGGCGGGATCGGGACCGTCCTCCAGAACACGGTCACCTACCGGCGCTGGGACAAGGCTGGGATGGCGATCCTGATCATCATTGTCATCACGATTCTCGTCGACTTCGCATCGGGCTGGGTTCGTCGCCGCATCATCGAAGGCGCCGGGGCGAAGCGCGTGCGCGGCGACGCGCTGGAAAAACCGCCGCTTGCCACGGCCACTGGCGGGAGGGTCGACACGGACGCAGGTTAGGGTTGGTGGCGAGGCCGCGACACCGGTGCGAGCTGGACGATCCCCGCACCGGCGGCTCCGAGGAAGAGGCCCACGAGCTGAAGCGGACCGAGCTGCTCGCCCAGGAAGATGATCGCCATCACGGCGATCTGGATCGTCATCGTGTTGTTGACCACGCTCGACTCGACCGCGGTCAGCGTGCGGAGGGTGTGGTTCCAGAGCGTGAAGGCGAACGCCGTGTTCACGACCGCCAGCCAGCCGATGATGAGCCACCCGGCGAGATGGGGGCTCGGCACACCCTCGACCACGATGCTCACGCCCAGCAGCACCATCGCACCTACCGCCATGCTCGCGGCGGTGAGGCCGATTGGACCACCGAGTGAGCCGATCGCGTCGCGCGCCAGCCCTCGACCGAGGTGCGAGGAGACGGCGGCCGCCACCACGCACACGGCGGCGGCAAGGAGCCCGATGCCGGCATCGGCGTCGAGCTCGAACGGGCCGAAGTAGAGGAGCGCCCCCGCCGTCAGCAGACCGATGCCGACGGCCTGGCCGATCGACGGCCGCTCCGCGCTCCCCGCCAGCGCAAGCGCCGCCACCCAGACCGGGATCGTGGAGAGCATGAGGCTGACGGCCGTCGCCGGCAGGACGGCGAGAGCGGCGAACTGCGCTCCCTGCGCGACGGCCACGAAGAGCAGGCCATAGACCGCCACGCGCACGACGAGGCGTCCGCTCACCGGCGAGGCGGCGTGCGCCGCACGAATCGCGCGGACGCCGAACGGCAGCAGGATGGCCGCAGCAAGGGCGTACCGCAGCCCGGCGAACGAGAGCGGCTGCAGCTCCAGGTCATCGAGGCCGAGCTTGACCAGGATCCACGACGTCGACCACAGGAACGTCACGAGCAGGCCCTGGAGCGCCGCCAGGGCATGCTGCCGCCCGCTGCGCGGGTCGGAGAGAATCGGTCCTGACAGAGCCGGCCACCTTACCAGATGTCCATTCCCAGCACGATGGTGCTGCCGATGACCGATCGGAGCGGTGAGCGGCGTGGTTGAACGTCGCGACTCCGCCAGCATCAGGCCTCGTGCCGGTCTCGCCGCTGCGGCGACAGATTCAGCACCATCATTGGCGGACGCCCACCGCTGGGATAGGTCACTGGCGATGCTGGAGCCTCCATAGCGGGATCTCGGCCGACGTCTTCTGAGCCGTGGCATCATCGGGCCATGCAGGAGATCAGCGACACCACGCGGCTGCGCCGCCACGACCGCGCGGCGCGCGAAGCCGAGGAGGTGCGCCTCAGTCCCGCCGCGACCCGGTCCGCGGCGTCGAAGGGTCGCGAACGCCCGGAAGAGCCCGATGAGTTCCGGACTGCCTTCGAGCGTGACCGGGACCGGATCATTCATTCCAAGGCGTTCCGACGCCTCAAGCACAAGACGCAGGTGTTCCTTAACCCCGAGGGCGACCATTACGTCACGCGCTTGACGCACACCATGCAGGTCACGCAGGTGGCGCGCGCGCTGGCGAGCGCGCTGAGCCTGAACGAATCGCTGGCCGAGGCGATCGCGCTCGGTCATGACGTCGGGCACTCGGCCTTCGGCCACACCGGCGAGGACGCGCTCAGCCCGTACTTCGACCCCAACGAGTGGCATCACGCCGCACAGAGCGTCAGGGTCTTCGAGGTGCTGGAGGACGCGAACCTGAGCTGGGAGGTGCGCGACGGCATCCGTGCCCACTCGTGGAGGGTCCACCCGCCACCGGCCACGCCGGAGGCGTACTGCGTCCGATTCGCCGATCGAATCGCCTACCTCGCGCACGACGCGCTCGACGCTCTCCGCGCCGGCACCCTCAGCCGCGGGCTCTTCCCGGCGGACGCGCTCGAGCGCTTCGGCGAGCCTGGCCGGGCCTGGGTGAGCTCCATGATCAACGCGGTCATCGACGAATCGCTGCGGACCGGGGCGGTGCGCATGGACGGCGACACCCTCGGCGTCATGAACCAGCTGCGCGACTTCATGTTCGAGCAGGTCTACCAATCGGCCGAGCAGCTTCGCCAGCAGCAGCGCGCCATCTCGGTCATCCGCGACCTGATGGACTGGCATCTCGAGCATCCCGAGGAGATTCCACACTCTTACCGCCAGGACGAGGCTTCCCCCCAGACGCAGGCGGCCGACTACATCGCGGGGATGACGGATCGGTATGCCCTGGCCACCTATGACCGCCTCTTCCGCCCGACGCTCAACCTCTAGCGGAAGACGCGCAGCGCTTTCGGCCGTACCTCGAATGTGACCGGCGTGACACCGATACTCACCCCGTCGGCATGCGCCGGGAGGGCGCGCCGGATGCCCGCGATTGACACCCGCGCCGCACGGTACTGGCCGATGCGTGGCTCTCGTCGCGGCTTGCGCCGCGCTACCGCCACGAAGTGCCGAATCACCTCGAAGCGGCTCATGCCGTGGAAGACGGCGACTTCGAACAGCCCATCCGTCGGATCGGCCTCGGTCGCGAGTGCGAATCCCGCGCCGTGGTAGGGGCCATTGCTGATGGTGACCGAAGGACTGCCGGTCCTGTAGACGGTGCCGTCGAGCGTGATTCGCATCGGTGTCTTGCGAAGCCGCAGGCCCCGCAGCAGCGAACGGAACGCGCGCCACCAGCCTCGCCGCTCCGCCACCTCGATGGCAAGGAAGCCGATCGCGTCGACGCCGACGCCCGCCGCCTCGAAGAACGGGCGCCCCGCATCGCCCTCGCGGACCACCCAGCCGGCGTCAACCTGGCTCACCTCGCCGGCGGCGATCACGTCGAGCGCCTCGGCCAGCGTGACCGGGATCCCGAACCCGCGCGCCATGTTGTTGAAGCTGCCCATGGCGAGGATGCCGAGCGTGGCCGACTCGTGGCCGACGAGGGCGGCCGCGGCGCGGCTGACGGTGCCGTCACCTCCCGCAACCACGACGTCGTGCCCGGTCTCCGCGGCATGCACCGCAAGCTCGGCGAGGTCGTCTCCTTCCGCCAGCTCTCGGTGGCCCACCTCGAGGCCGCGCTCGAGCAGCGCGGCCCGCAGCGCGTCGGCGGTCAGCATGGCCGGGTCGTCCGACAGGCCCGGGCCGGAGCCCGGCTTGCCTCCGGCGACCGGATTGACAATGAGGATGATTGGTCGTCGCGTCACTCGGTGCCTCGTTGGTATGCCTGGTAGGTTCCGTCACCGCAGTCGAGCACGATCCGCTGCGGGAGCGGCTCGCCACTCGCGGCCGGCGCGAATCCCGGCTCAACGTACACCTCCCAGCGCGCGAGCCCGAACGAGGTGCTGCCGGCGGCCTCGAGCTGCCCGTCGCCGCCCTCGAGCAGCGGTCGGTCGGTCGGCGCGCCGACCGGAGCATACGCGGCCGGCTCCTGGGGTAGGAGATCGGGACACTCCGCAGGAGCCCCCGCACGCAGGATACCGAAGACGCCGATCGCGACGAAGACGGCGGCAGCCAGGGTCCCACAGCCGATGATCCGTGGGTTCACGGCCGAACGATCCCGAACCGATCGTACTCACCGCTCGCCGGCCCTCGCCGCGCGTCGACCGATTCGACGTCGGCGCCGGCTGGCCCGTCCCTCAGGATCTGCTCCAGCTCGGTGAGGGCCGAGCCGGATCCCTCTGCCACGAGCTCCACCGAACGCTCGTCGTCACCGTTCATGACCCAGCCAACGAGCTGCAGATTCTCGGCGCGGCGGCGTACCCACCAGCGAAACCCGACGCCCTGCACCCGGCCCGTGACGCGAGCCGTCAACCGCTCTTCGATCACTGGTTCCGCGACTGCGGCAGGAACGGCCAGGTGAGCATGGCGGCCTCCAGCGCCAGCCTCGGCGCCACGTTCTCGAGGAGCCCCGCGTGGATCTGCTCGAGCTTCGCGGCCATACGCAGGAGCGGATGGGCGCCGATGCGACCCGCCAGCTCATCCAGGTCGGGCGCCAGCTCCCGGCTCGGAGCGAGCTCCACGCGGCCGACCACGGCCACGGCCAGGTCGCGCGTCAGGGACAGCCACAGCTCCACGAGCATGGTGGCCGCTCGGCGCTGCGCGGCGGCCGGCGTCCGGGCCTCCTCGTCGGCAGGATCGACCGGAGCCCGGTGCAGGCGAACCGTCTCGTCCAGCAGGTCGCGCACCGATCCGAAGCGTTCCGCTCGGCCGCGATCCAGGAGCGACAGCAGCTCTGACTGCGCGCGTCGTCGCCATGTCAGCAGCGCGCGGTCATCTGCGAAGGAGAGTGCACCGCCCACCAGGCCATTGCAGAGCCGGGCCAGCGCATCCGCCTGGTCGGCCGGCAGGCGCCGAGCGTCCATGAGGAATGCGCTCAGCTCCTCGCGCGGCACGGCACCGACTCGGAGCGGCTGACATCGCGACCGGATGGTCGCGAGCAGGGCTCGTGGCTCATCGGCGACGAGGACGAACGTGTGGCGATCGGTCGGCTCCTCGAGCGCCTTGAGCAACGCGTTCTGAATCTCCTCGCCCGCGCGATCCGCATGCTCGATCAGGACCACCCGTCGGTCCGCGACGACGGGTGCGCCGGCGGCCTCCAGCAGCCACCGCCGAGCGACCGCCACGATGCTCTCGCCGGATGACCGCTGCTCGCGCCAGGCATCCTGCGACCCGATCACCAGGTCAGGGTGTGTCCGTGCCCGTGCCTGGCGGCAGCCGCGACAGGAGTTGCACGGACGCCGGGGCGGATCGGCATCGGTGCAGAAGTGGAGGGCCAGGAGGTCGTCGACGAATGTCCCCTTCCCCGATCCCGCCGGCCCATGAACCAGCAGCGTGCGCCCGACGCGTCCGCGCTCGGCCGACTGCCGGACGATCCGCCGGGCGGTCGGTTGTCCGAGGCTCAGAAACCCTGATGGTTGCGTCGTCTCGATCATCGTTCGAGTATAGGTTCGGCGGGCTCCATGGCCGTCCGAGCCCATGCTCGTCCAGCAGGGCGGTGGCATACTTCGTGCACCGAAACCGGCCTCATCACAGGAGGAAATCATGCCGACAGGCGCGGCATCAACGGCCGACGAGATTGCCGATTCGATTCGATCTCTGGTCGATCGCGTCGCTGACACGAAACTGACCCAGGAAGTGGCGAAGCGCGGCCAGGACGTGGCCGAGGTCATTGCCGAGCGGGGAGCGGTGGTGGGCGACCGCGCCTCGGATGTATGGCGCGACACGCAGCCACTGCGCCGTGACGCCGTCAAGCGCGCGACCCGTGTCACCGGCGACGCGGCCAGCTGGTCGGACAAGACGTGGCGAACGTCGATTCGCCCGGCCCTCAGGGACCTCTGGAAGCGGCGCACGCTCGCGATCGGGGCCGCGGGAGCGGCCGTCCCGGCCAGCCGGGAGCTCGTCGACTCCGCGGCCGTCCGACTCGGACTGCGTCAGCGAGAGGAGCGCCATTGGGGCGCCTTCTTCCTTGGCCTCGTCATCGGCGCGGTCGGGGGTGCCATCGTCGCTCTGCTCACGGCCCCGAAGCGCGGCAGTGAGATACGCCAGGAGCTGAGCGCCAGGGCGGACGAGGTGCGCAGCGAGATAAGCGCCCGAGCCAGGGACGCCGAATGGGTGCCGGTCTTCCAGCGTGACGAGCCCACGAACGGAAATGTCAGCGACGTGGACGCTTCGGGAAGCGTCCACGAAGCCGCCGCCGATGCGGGATCCGCCACCGGCGCGGCCGCGGACCACGCGGCCACTGACACGGCCGAGGCGATCAACGAGTCGTACGACGGGGTCGATCGAGAGTCGCAGATCTAGCCCCTCTGGCAACGGACGAGGGCCGGCCCATCGGGTCGGCCCTCGTTTCGTACCTGCGGCAGGCGGCCGGCACTCAGCCGGAGGATGTGCCCCTGGGCTTCCGCGCGGTGCGGAAGCGGCCCCAGATGCCCTGCGGCTCCCCGGCCTCTTCTTCAGCACCAGACTCGGTCGCGGGGTCGGTGTCGGGGCCGGCATCGTCCTTCGCGGCGCGAGTCGATCGGCGTCGGGCCGGCTTCGGCCCGTCCTGCGTGGCGGTAATCGAGCCATCGTCTGTTGCGGCGCGGCTGGAGCGACGGCGCGCCTGCTTCGGCGGCGGCGCCGCAGCGGCGGTCTCGGGAGCGGCCTGGGCAGGAGCCTCTGCAGCGGCGGTCTCGTCCTTCCTGGGGCGCGGGGTTCGACGGCGAGCCGGCTTCGGCGCCTCCTCGGACGCGGCCTCGGTTGGCGCAGGCTCGTCCTGGCTGGTGCGGGTCGAGCGACGGCGAGCCGGCTTCGGCGCCTCCTCGGACTCCGCCTCAGTTGGCTGAGGCTCCGTCGGCGATGCCTCGAGGGCGGCAAGGTCATCGGCGCTCAGGCCGAGCTCAGCGAGCGTGGCCGCATCCGCCTCCTCGAACGTGTATTCGCGTTCTTCGCCGGCACCGTCCAGCTCGCTGAGATCGTCGAACTCCTGCCAGCCGATCTCTTCACTGCCGGGTTCGGCCGCTGAAGTCGTGTCGTCTTCGCGGCGCGTTCGACCCCGACCACGGCCGCCTCGACGGCGGCGACGGCGGCGCGCATCGGGATCGGCATCGGCCGGTGCGTCGACGGTGGTAGCCGTTACCGCGGCGGCCTGCTCGATCGGTTCGGCGGCCGGAGCGGCGGCGGCCGGGGCGGCGGCGGGCCGGCGGCCGGTTCCGCCTCTACTGCGGCGAGCGGCATCCGATCCCCCACCCCTCAGAGCGGCGAGGGCGGCGGCGGCAACTGACGGTGACGCCTCTCGGAAGCCGAACTCGGGCGTGACCTCCTTGGCCGGCATCTCGGGTGCGCTCATGCTGTCACGCACGGCCCGTCCCTCCTTCCGGCTGATCGACGCGACCTTCATGATGTCCATGAACTCATCGGCCACGGCCATCAGGTCGGACGAGGTGTTCGGCTTGAAGCTGATCACCTCGCAACGGACGCCCTTGTCCTGGAGGGCCTTGATGGCCGGCGCGAAGTCGCCGTCGCCGGACACGATGACGGCGATGTCCATTCGATCGGCCAGGCGGAAGAGGTCCACCACGAGCTCGATGTCGAGGTTGGCCTTCATCCGGCCGTCGCCGAACTTGCGGATGTCCTTGATGACCGGCTTGTAGCCGTTCTTGCCCAGGAAGTCGATGAACTTGCGCTGGTTCTCGTTTTCGGGGTCAAGTCCCGTATAGGCGTAGGCGCGAATGAGGTCGCGTCCCTTGGTGGCGTGCTTGAGGAGGGCGACGTAATCGACGTCGACATCCTGGCCTCGAGCCGCGTAGTACATGTTGGCGACGTCAACGAACATCGCCACGTTCTTGCTCACGGTTGAGCTCTTCTCCTGTTGTGTCTGATATGGCCGATACGGATGGGTTGGGGGCTCAGCCGATCGTTCGACCGAGCGTTCGACCGCGGCTCGCGAACCCCAGCCGCTTCGAGAGCGACGGTCCTGCGGATGCCGGCGGTTCGGTGACCTCCACGCGTGTGCAGCCCTTATTGTTGTGCCGAGTGGCGAGATGGCCGGCGATTGCGCCGGCGACCCTCCGCGACTCGGCGGCGTCCAGCGGCTGTGCCTGCTGCATTCCCAGCTCGTCGATGATGCCGACGAAGGGACCCGACCGCACCGATGGCCTGGCGGCTGGCATGCCCGCGCTCACAATCTGTCGCTCGATCGCGCCAACGGCGATCGTCGCCTCGAGATCGGTGGAAAGAGCGGGCGGACGTGTACCTCCACGAAGGCTCTCGGGAACGGTTCGCAGGCAGGTGCGCTGCGGGACGACCAACGTAGAGGGTATCACGAACCACCCGTGAACCTCGACCGGCTCGGGCCGTACCCTTTCACACGCTGCGCAAACAGTATTGCGCGACGCGCTGAGGCGCCGCTATGATGCCGCGCACCTTGTCACGCCGGGTCCACGCATGGGCGAGGTCCCGAGCACACCCATTGGAGGAAAGAATCGGATGCAGAAGTACACGCGATGGAGCGCCATCCTCGTCGTGCTGATGCTCGTCCTCGCCGCTTGCCAGAGTGATACCGGTGGCGGCAGCAGCCCGGACGAGAGCACAGGCGCGAGCCAACCAGCCTCAGGCGGCGGAGGCAGCGATGAGGCATGCGCCGATGAGTTCGGTTGCGTCGAAGTCGCAGATGGCGACTCGATCCGAATCGCCACCGCCCTCGTCATCAGCGGCGCGGACTCGAACCTCGGTCTCGACGCACAGTACGGCGTCGAGGTCGCTCACGAGGAGCGCGCGGAGGCTCTGGGTCGCGAGGTGGAGCTCGACTTCCAGGACGATGGATGCAGCGCTGAAGGCGGCACGGCGGTCGCCCAGTCGCTCGCCTCGGACACGACCCTTGCGGCGGTGATCGGCACCAGCTGCTCGAGCGCGGGCGTTCCGGCGGCCGAGATTCTCAGCGGCGCAGGCATCCTGCTGCTCTCGCCATCGGCCACCGCGCCGGGCCTGACGCTGCCTGATGCACGCCAGGAGTTCTTCTTCCGCACCGCGCACAACGACGAGATCCAGGGCGCGGCGATGGCGGACTTCGCCTTCAACGTGCAGGGCTTCACCACGGCCGCCACGATCCACGACGGTGGGCCGTACACCGAGCAGCTCCAGCAGGTCTTCGCGGACGCCTTCACGGAGATGGGTGGAGAGATCACCGGGACCGAGGCTGTCGACCCGGAGGCGACGGACGTCAGCGGACAGCTCACCGAGCTCGCCTCGGGCGAGCCCGAGTTCCTCTTCTTCCCGATCTTCACCCAGGCTGGTGGCCAGGTGGCTCGCCAGGCCGGCGAAACCGAGGGCCTCGAGGAGACGGTCCTGGCCGGCGCCGACGGCCTCCTGAGTCCCGCGTTCGTCGAGGCGGCGGGAGCTGAGAATGTCGAGGGAATGTTCCTCTCCGGTCCGCAGGCGGACTTCGGCGATCGCTACAACGACGAGTTCCTGCCGGCGTACTCCGACGTCTCGGGTGAGGAGGAGCCGATCTCGGCCTTCCACGCGCACGCCTATGACGCGTACAACATCATCCTGGACGCGATCGAGGAGGTCGCGATCGAGGAGGATGGCACGCTGTTCATCCCTCGGACGGCGCTGAAGGACTACCTGGGTGAGCTGTCCGAGTACGACGGCCTGACCGGGAGCCTGACCTGCAACGAGAACGGCGACTGCGCGAACTCCACCATCACGGTCCGCGAGGTCCGCGAGGGCGAGTTCGTGCCGATCTGGAATTCCGTCGACGGCGACCTCGAATAGCAAGCCGATCGACCTGACACCGATCGTCAGGGTGGGGCAGACGGCCCCACCCTGACGTCGTTCATGCGAGGCCCGCCCGAGCAGCATGACCCGACGAATCTCCCTGGTGACGCTCACCCTGTGGCTTGTGGCCGCGGTGGTGCTGGGCGCGATGATTCTGGGCTCGATCCTCACGCTGGCGGAGGGCAAGTTCACCGTCACGCAGTGGCGTGATCTCATCATCAACGGACTGGCGCTCGGGGCGGTCTATGCCCTCATCGCGCTCGGCTACACCCTGGTCTACGGCATCCTCTTCATGATCAACTTCGCCCATGGCGAGGTGTTCATGGCCGGTGCCTTCACCGCCTACTTCGCCGCCGATGCGCTCTCGGATATCGGCCTGATCGAGAGCAACCCGATCGTCGCCCTGGCGATGATCTTCGCGGTCGCCATGCTGACCTCCATGGTCATCGCTCTTCTCCTGGAGCGGATCGCCTACCGCCGGCTGCGCAACGCGCCTCGTCTGGTACCGCTCATCACGGCCATCGGCGCATCGCTCTTCCTGCAGTACGCCTTCCGCGGCCTGTATGGCAGCGGTGTGCGGTCCTATCCGAACGTCCCGCTCCTGGACGGGACCCTGGACCTGTTCGGCATTCCCCTGCGCGCGACGCAGGTCATGGTCATCCTGAGCGCCATCGCGCTGATGATCGGCCTCTGGTACCTGATCAACCGCACGCGCACCGGTCGGGCGATGCGCGCCGTCTCAGAGGACCGGGAGACGGCGGCGCTCATGGGCATCGACGTCAACTCCACGATCGTCCGCACGTTTGCCATCGGCGGCCTCCTGGCAGGTGCCGCCGGCGTCCTGTATGCGCTCATCTTCAGCCAGGTCTTCTTCGCGATGGGCTTCATTCCCGGGATCAAGGCCTTCACGGCGGCGGTGCTCGGAGGCATCGGGAACATCGCCGGCGCCATGATCGGCGGCTTCGGCCTCGGTATTCTCGAGCAGGTGGGGCCCAACCTGTTCCTCTCCGGCTTCGGCGTGCCGGGCGCGAACCAGCTGCGCGACGGCATCGCGTTCGCCGTGCTCGTCATCGTCCTCATCATCCGACCAACCGGCATCCTGGGAAGGAAAGAGACGTGACCCGCGACGCCATGATCTCCGCCGCCAGGATCGGCCTGATCGCTGGTGGAGCGATGGTCTTCGTGGTCACCATCGGCTTCCTCGAGACCGTGGCTCGCCGCGAGGTGCTCAGCGACCTTCTCTCGTTGAGCACCGTGATGGTCGCGATCGTCGCGCTGATCACCGGTGTCGTGGCGGCACGTCCGAGCATCCGGGATCCGGAGCCGACCGGGGCCTCGGCAGCGATGCGTGGAGCCGTGGCCGGGTCCGTCGCAGGCCTGCTGATGGCGCTCCACGCGGTCTTCGCAGACACCGTCAACGTCCGCGACATCTTCACGAACCTCTCGCCCAGCTCCATCGAGACGGTCACGTTCGGACTGGGCACGCTGGTCGGCGGCGCCGTCCTGGTCGTCGGTGGAGCGGTCCTCGGGGCGCTCGGGGCCGTGCTCCGCATCCTTCCGCCACTTCCGACGCGAATGGTGGTGACCGCCGGGATCACGATCGTCGTGTTGAGCATCATGGAGCAGGTCTTCCGCGTCATGCTCTCCGAGCTGGGGCTGCGCGACGTGGCCAGCTTCTTCTACCAGGGCGGCGCGCTCACCGTGCCCGGGGCGCTCGTCATCGCCGCGGTGGCCGCAGGACTGGTCTGGCTGCGTCGCGCCCCACAGTCGCCGGTTCGCGCGCCCCTGCAGCGCATCTCCGGGGCGCGGGACCGGCGCGCCAGCCTGATCCTGTACGCCCTCATCGCCGTGGCGCTGCTGGCCCTCCCGCAGCTCATCGGCCGGTTCCCGAGCGACGTGGTCGGCACCGCGGGGCTCTACATCCTGCTCGGGCTCGGCCTGAACATCGTGGTCGGCTATGCCGGCCTCCTCGACCTCGGTTACGTGGCCTTCTTCGCCATCGGCTCGTACTCGGTCGCCCTCCTCACCTCGCCCCAGTCGTTCCTTGCCCTCGAGCTGAACTTCTGGCTCATCCTGCCGGTCGTCATCCTGATCGCCGCCATCGCCGGCATCATGATCGGGGCGCCGGTGCTCCGGCTCCGCGGTGACTACCTGGCAATCGTCACGCTGGGCTTCGGTGAGATCGTGCGGCTGCTCTTCCTGTCCGACTGGCTGAGCGAGTGGACCAATGCTGGCCAGGGCATCCTGGGCATCCCGGGGCCGGCGCTCCCGGGCGTCGGTTTCCCGACGCGGGCGCCCGAGGACATGTACTACCCCATCCTGATTGCGTGTGTCCTTGCGGCTGTCGTGGCGTATCGCCTTGCCAATTCGCGGGTGGGGCGAGCCTGGAACGCGATGCGCGAGGACGAGTCGGTGGCGGAGGCAACGGGTATCAACACGACGAACTACAAGCTGCTGGCCTTCTCGCTCGGAGCGGTCTTCGGATGCCTGTCCGGCGCTCTCTTCGCCGCCAAGATCGGCTCGATCTTCCCGCACAGCTTCGAGATCCTCGTCTCGATCACCGCCCTGGCCGTGATCATCCTGGGCGGCATGGGCAGCATCCCCGGCGTCATCGTCGGGGCGCTCGTGCTGGTCGGCCTGCCCGAGTTCTTGCGCGAGTTCGATGAGTACCGCCTGCTCGTCTACGGCGCGGTCCTGGTGGCGATGATGCTCCTGCGCCCCGAGGGCCTGGTGCCGAGCGCCACCCGCCGCCGGGAGCTGCACGAGTCGGCCGAGCCGGACACCCAGTACGACACCGATGCGGGCGAGGAGACCGGCAAGCCGGCGGTCACCGGAGGCGCGGCATGACCGAGGCCGATGCGGGTCCGATCGTCGAGGTCGCGAACCTGACGAAGTCGTTCGGCGGCCTGGTCGCCAACCGAGACGTCGACTTCACGATTCCCCGCCGCTCGATCGTGTCGCTCATCGGGCCGAACGGGGCCGGCAAGACGACCCTCTTCAACCAGATCAGCGGCTACTACCAGCCGACGTCGGGAAGCATCCTGTTCGACGGCGTCAGCATCGTCGGCCTGGCACCGAACGACGTCGCGGAGCTTGGGATCGGCCGGACCTATCAGAACATCCGGCTCTTCGCCGACATGACCGTGCTGGCCAATGTCATGGTCGGCCGCCACGCGCGCCTCAAGAGCCAGTGGTACGAGGTGATCCTCGGCCTGAACAAGGTCAAGCAGGAGGAGGAGGAGACTCGCCAGCGCGCCCGCGAGCTGATCGAGCTGGTCGGCGTGCCGCGCCGCTACGAGCACGACCTGGCGAAAAACCTGCCCTATGGCGAGCAGCGCCGGCTCGAGGTGGCGCGTGCGCTGGCGAGCGATCCGAAGCTGCTGCTGCTCGACGAGCCGACGGCGGGCATGAACCCCGGCGAAACCGCCCGCATGACGCAGTTCATCGGCCGCCTGCGCGAGGAGCTCGGTCTCACGATCCTGCTCATCGAGCATGACATGAAGGTTGTCATGGGCGTCAGCGAGCGGATCACTGTGCTCGACTATGGCGAGAAGATTGCCGAGGGCACGCCTGAGCAGATCAGGACCAATCCCCGCGTGATCGAGGCCTACCTCGGCAAGCAGGCGACGGCATGAGCGTGATCGAGTCGACCAGCGCGCCCGCCACGGCCGCTGCTGAAGAGGCCGCGCCGCTGCTGGTGCTGGACGAGCTCCACGTCTTCTACAACAACATCGAGGCGCTCAAGGGCCTCTCGATGACGGTGAACGCCGGCGAGATCGTGACGCTGATCGGCTCCAATGGTGCCGGCAAGAGCACGACCCTGCGGGCGATCAGCGGGACGCACAGGCCGCGCGTCGGGTCGATTCACTTCTCCGGCCGGCCCATCCACCAGATGCAGGCGCACGAGGTCGTCAAGCTCGGCATCGGCCACTCGCCGGAGGGCCGGCGGGTCTTCGCCCGCATGTCGGTCTACGAGAACCTCCAGATGGGTGCCTTCAGCCGGGGTCGCGACCCGATCGAGGAGGACGTTGCCCGCGTGTTCGACCTCTTCCCCCGCCTGAAGGAGCGGCGCTCGCAGAGGGCCGGCACGATGTCGGGCGGCGAGCAGCAGATGCTGGCCATCGGGCGCGCGCTCATGGCCCAGCCGACGCTGCTCCTCCTTGACGAGCCCTCCATGGGTCTCTCGCCGATCCTGACCGAGCAGATCTTCGGCATCATCCGCGAGATCAACGGCCAGGGCACCACCGTGCTCCTCGTGGAGCAGAACGCGCTCATGGCGCTGAACGCCGCGAACCGCGGATACGTGATCCAGACGGGCAGGATCATCCTCGCCGATACGGCGGCCAATCTCGCAGCCAACGAGCAGGTTCGCCAGGCGTATCTCGGCGAGATCTAGGGTGCGGCGGGACCCATCCAGGTACCGGCCCGACCTGCGGCCGATGCTCATCCTGGCGGCCGTGATGGCGGCGATCGTGGTGGGATGGCTTCTGATCGGCCCTCGAATCCTGCCGGCGCGCGCACCCGAGCCTGCGCCCGTGCCTGCCGGCGAGAGCCTCGCCGGCCGCTGGACCGCGACGCCCGACGAGCCGATGGCCACCACGCTGGCCCTGGACGGCGCGACGTACGCCGCGACAGGCGAGCTGGCCTTCACCGGGGCCGGCCGGATGGCGCCCGGGGACGGCTTCCTCTCGCTCACCGCGGACCCGCAGTGTCCCGATGCGGTTGGCCGCTACGAGGTCGAGCTCGGCGACATCGACCGCTATGGCCTCCTTCCCGAGCATCGCGCGCAGACGATGGCGCTGACGCTCATCGAGGATGCCTGCGCCGACGGGACACGCGCCGACGTGCTCACCGCCCAGACATGGGTGCTGCGTGCCAGTGACCGCGATGATGTCCGCGGCATCTGCGACCCCCCCAACGAGGAGGCAGCGATCACCGGCCATTGGCCGGAGCCCTCCGGTTGCGGTTAGGTCATCACAGGGCCAGCGGCGCAGAGTGGGAGTGGGCTCCGGCGCGCCGGTCACTCCTCCGCCGTGGCCTGGACGCCGAAGACGGCCACGTCGACCACGAGGTCGGCTTCGACCGTGGGCGGAAAACAGCACATGGTGAAGTCGCCGACGTCATAGCGAACCTCTGAGGTGGTGACGTAGCCGAGTGGCCTGCCGTCGGCGTCGAGCGCGATGGCGCGCGCCACGGCCGACCCGGACCCGTCCCATTCGAGGCGCCCGACAGCACCGAGCCCTGAGTCATCCTCGGTCAGCTCGAAGTCCTCGACGAGGACCGGAATTGGCTCCTCGGCGTCGTCGGCGTTCAGCTCGATGCGCGCGTCCACCACGGACCCAGGGACATCCCTGATCTCGAAGTCCCCGTACAGGTAGCCGGTCTCGCCCGATCCGAGGACCTCCGGGACCGCGTTGAGCTGAATTCGGGTATCGGCGCCCGGCAGCTCCGCGCCGTCCCCGTCGAGCAGATGCGCGACCGTCTGGTTGCCTCGTCCGAAGACGTCAGGATCCACGGCGCGATCCGACTCGTTGCGGATCGTGACCACGACCTGGCCCGCGGTGGCGCCATCCTCGACGGGCCAGCTGATGATCTCGGTTCCCCGCACCGACACAGGCTCGCCCGCCTGGCAGCCGGTGACCGATCCCGCGCCGACCAGCATGCCGAGAAGGAGGCGAGCGACCCGCGGACGGCCCCGGAGACGCGCTCGGGTCATCACCGCCATGATGCGCTCAGTAGCGGCGCGTCGATCCGAACCCCGACCCCGCCCCGAACAGGACCAGCGCCACCCCCACGGCCGCCAGTCCCAGCCCCGGCGACTGCTGTGGCAACGGAACGTACCCGATCATCCAGAGCTCCCAGCCGCGATAGACGAGCGCCGCGCCACCCACCAGCCCCAGCCCCAGGTAGACCCACGGCGAGTCGAGGACGAAGCCCCAGCGTCCGCGCATGTACCCGATGTCGAGCAGCACGAGCGCGGCGATGGCGGCCCCGAAGATGACGATGCCCGGCCCCTCGAGCCCGATCCCCTCCTGGGCCGGCACGCGAACTCCGGAGACCGAGTCGCCTCCGGCGCGCCACCAGGGCAGAAAGCCGGAGCCGATCATGGCCAGCCCGCCCAGCAGGATCAGGAGACGAAAGCGCCGCCCACCCCCCTCCATGGCCTAGCCCCCCGGCGGCGGGCCGTACACGGACGGCTTGAGCACTCCGATGTACGGCAGGTTGCGGTATCGCTCGTCGTAGTCGAGCCCGTAGCCGATGACGAACCGGTCCGGGATGGTGAAGCCGATGTAGTCGATCGGGATATCGGCCAGGCGTCGGGCAGGCTTGTCGAGCAGGCAGCAGATCTTGATCGAGGCGGGCTGCCGATCGGCGAGGTAGCCGAGCAGGTAGTTAAGGGTCAGCCCGGTGTCGATGATGTCCTCGACCACGATCACGTCACGCCCCTCGATCGGCAGGGAGAGGTCCTTCAGGATGCGCACCTGGCCCGACGTCTCGGTGCCCGCATAGCTGGAGACCTCCATGAGGTCGATGCTCGAAGGCAGGTCCATGCCGCGCATCAGATCGGCGAGGAAGACGAGCGCACCCTTGAGAACGCTGACCAGGACGGGGTCGCGCCCGGCGTAGTCGGCCGAGAGCTGCGCGCCGAGCTCACCGACCCGCGTCGCGACCGTGTCCGAGTCGAGCAGGATCTCCTCGACGTCGTCGTGCAGGCTCATCGGCGGCCCCTGCCGGCGCCGGTCGAAGCATGCGCGCCGTTGACCGTGGCCACATCGATCAGGAAGTCGAGGCGGCCGTACTTCAGCATCAGCGCCCGGAAGTCACGCGCGTAGAAGAGCTTCACGCGGACCTCGGGATACAGCTGGCGCATCCGGCGCAGCTTGCGGTTCTTCTTGCGCACCAGCGACTGCTTCAGCGTCGTCAGCTCCACGTAGAGGCCGATCTCCGGCAGGTGGAAATCGGGTGCGAACGACTCGATGACCGCGCCGTCGGCGTTCCAGGAGATGGGGAAGACGTCGGGTTCGTATCGCCACGCGACACCATAGAAGTCGAGGATCCTCGCCAGCTCCGCCTCGCTGTCGTGTGCGAAGCGGGGTGGCGAGTCCGAGATCATGCGAGCCGCCACCTCGCCTCGATCGTAGCCTGCCGCTTGGTGCCTGACGCCATCGGATCCGAGTATATCGGGCCGGGTTATCCACAGATCGTGGATGACCGCGCGATTGGTGGATAAGGAGCCTTGTGATCCACAGTGCATGGCTGCTACGGTGAGATTCCTGCTTCTGCGGGTGACCGAGTACGGTAACTGGCGGATGAATCGGGGCCGATGCGAGAGCCGGCCGCGCGCCGATCATCCTTCCGGGAAGACCGAAAGGGCATCCGAAGGAGCATCCTCTTTGTCCCAGACCGGTGCGCGGGCTGCCCGCGTCGCGCTCGAGCGCCTGCTCGACGCCGATGAACCATCGTTGCCGGCCGGCTTCGGTGACAGAGTCGAGGCCTTCGTCCGGCTCCTCCTCGAGGCCAACGCCCGGACCAACCTGACCCGCATCGTGGAGCCGGATGCCGTCGCGCGGCTCCACCTGCTCGATGCGCTCAGCGGCGTCCCGCTGCTCGATATGCTGGCTCCCCGGCGCGCGCTCGACCTGGGCTCCGGCGGCGGCGTGCCGGGCATCGTCCTCGCCCTTGCCCGGCCCGACGTGTCGTGGACGCTGGTCGACTCGGTTCGCAAGAAGGCGGATGTCCTTCGCGGATTCGTCGAGCTGCTTGAGCTTGCCACCGTGGCCGTCGTCGCCGAGCGCGCCGAGATCATGGGCCGCGATCCCGACCACCGCGAGCACTACGACCTCGTAACCGCGCGGGCCTGCGCCGCGCTCCCCGTTTTGGCCGAGTACGCCCTCCCCCTCGTCCGGGTCGGCGGGGCCGTCCTCGCCTGGAAAGGCGCCGTGACAGACGAGGAGCTGCGCGCCGGCCAGTCCGCGGCCGTCACCCTCGGCGGCGAGCTCGAGGTGCGCGGCACCGGGATCGCCACCCTCGGCGACCATCGGTTCGTGCTCATGCGCAAGGGCGCCGCGACCCCGAATCGGTACCCACGCCGCCCTGGCGAGCCGGCGAAGCGACCGCTGGGCTGATCAATTCCCACGGTCGTGCGATGTGGTCGGGCTCGGCATCATGACACGGGATCTGGGGAAGAGTTAGGGCGCCTCCACGCTCAACGCTGCTCCTGAACCCTCGCTCGGCCGGGTAATGAGCCGGCAGCGGCACAATTCGCACGTCAGCGACGGCGATTCACCCTGAGCGATGGGCTGGTGATCGCGGGTGGCGGCCGAGGCGTCGGTATACTCGCCCCTCGATGCGTATCGCTGTCCTCTCGGACATTCACGCCAACCTGCCCGCCCTGGAGGCGGTGCGCGCCGACCTCGGAGACGCCGACCAGGTCTGGGTGCTGGGCGACATCGTCGGGTATGGGCCCCAGCCGAACGAGGTGGTCGCCACCCTCCAGGAGATGGGGGCCCGCAGCGTGCTTGGCAACCACGATGGCGCGGCGATCGGCACCGTCGATGCGGCGTACTTCAACCCCGACGCTCGCAGGGCGATTGAGTGGACGGCCGAAGCGCTTGACGCGAACTCGCGCGCCTATCTCGCTACGCTGCCGGAGGTGCGGCGGGACGGCGAGCTGACCGCCGTCCACGGCTCCCCGCGGGACCCGATCTGGGAGTACATCAGCAGCAGCGCGATCGCAGCCGTCAACTTCGAGTCCTTCGAGACTCGGCTGTGCCTCTTCGGCCACACGCACTTTCCGATGGCCTACCGCCTCGTGAGCGACGCCGTCGAGGAGACCGCGGGCCTGCCATCCGAGGTCGTCGCGCTCGACGGCGGGCGGGCGCTCCTCAATCCGGGCAGCGTCGGCCAGCCACGGGATGGATTGCCGGATGCGGCCTATGCCGTGCTGGATGTCAGCGACGAGGGCGCCGGCAGCATCGCCTTCCACCGCGTGCGCTATGAGGTTGACCGCACGCAACGCCTGATGCGGGAGATCGGCCTTCCGGCGCGGCTGGCTGAACGTCTGAGCTACGGTCGCTGAGCGTAGGATAGCGACGCATGGACTTCTTTCGGCGCGGTGAGAAGCGCCCGACGACCTTCGAGCACGCACGGATCCTCGTTCCGGTGCTCGGCGAGGATGCCGTCGATGGACCCGCGCTCAAGGTCGCCACGCTGCTGCTCGGCGGACGTGAGGGTGTCGAGACCTCGCTCCTGCATGTGATCGAGGTGCCATTCGACCAGACGCTCGACCGGGAGGACGAGGCGGCGGTAGCCGAGGCCGAAGCCGTACTCGCCCGCGCGGAAGCCGTGCTGAGCGGACGCGGCGTGCCGACCCGCACCAGCACCGTCCAGGCGCGCGCGGCCGGTCCGGCGATCGTCGACGACGCGAACGAGCTCGGCGCGGACCTCATCGTCATGGGCCTTCGCTACAAGAAGCGATTCGGAGGACAATGGGATGCCGGGCGCACCGTCCCCTACGTGATGCGCAATTCGACAGCGCCGGTCTGGTGCCTGCGCGCGGAGACGAAGGAGCTGGCCCACACGCCATGAGAGCCATCATCGTCGGCTGCGGCCGGGTCGGAGCCCGCGTCGCGGCGGAGCTCGACAGTCGCGGTGAGCACGTCACCGTGATCGATATCAGCCCGCGTGCCTTCAGCCGGCTGCCGCCGAACTTCGGGGGTGAGACGGTCCGGGGCAACGGGACCGATGAGGATGTCGTGCGGACCGCGGGCGCCGAGCAGGCCGATATCGTCATGGCCCTCACCGAGGGCGACAACCGCAACGCGCTCGCCGCGCAGCTCGCCAAGCACACGTTCCACGTGCCCCGCGTCGTCGCCAAGATCAACGATCCGCTGCGCGGCGAGGCATACCGCGCGCTCGGCATCGAGACGATCTGCCGCACGATCATCCTGGGTGACACGCTGGTCGTGGCGGCACAGCACGGAGCCGAGGCGACGAACGGCTTCGTCGAGGCGGCGACCGCCGAGCCACGAGGTTTCGCCCCGGCCCCGGGGTCCGCCGCGGACGACAGGGTCCAGGTGGCCATGGACGAGGCGGAGGACGTCACTGCGGAGGCCACGATCGTCCAGCCCGGCGAAGGGCGCGAGGGAGGGTTCTAGCGTGTACGTCGTAGTCGTCGGCGGCGGCAACGTGGGGTACTACCTGACCAAGGAGCTCCTCGCGGCCGGGCACGAGGTGGTTCTCATCGAGGAGGACCACATCCGCGCCCGCCAGATCGCCGACGAGCTCGGCAGCATCGTGGTCGCCAATGACGGCTGCGAGGGCAGATACCAGGCGGAGGCCGGGATGAGTCGCGCCGATGTGATGGCCGCCGTGACCGGCGATGACGCGGTGAACCTCGCGGCCTGCCAGATCGCGAAGATGCGCTTCAACGTGCCGCGCTCGATCGCGCGCATCAACGACCCGAAGAACGAGAAGCTGTTCCGTCAGCTGGCGATCGATGAGACGGTCAGCCCGACTCGCTCCATCCTCGGTGCCATCGAACACGAGATCCCGGTCCACGACCTGCTCCATCTCGCTGAGCTCGAGGGCGGCGAGGTGCAGATCGTGGAGGCGCAGATCGACGGCGATTCGCCGGCCCTCGGCCGCGAGCTGAAGGAGCTGAACCTGCCCGAGGGCAGCACGATCGCCGTCCTGATCCGCGACGAGCGGGCTCAATCGCCCCGCTCGGACACGCGACTGCGCACGGGGGACAAGGTGCTGGCGGTGACCTCGGCCAATGGCGAGGCCGAGCTGCGGCGCATGCTCATCGGCGAGTGATCGCCGCCGATCCGGGGCGCGTCCTGGGGCGGGCGCTGATCGCCTGGGGGCTCGGGCACCTCATGCTGGGCAGGCGGCGGACGGGCTACGCGCTGCTGGGTGCCGAGGCGGCGGGCATCCTCCTCATCGCCTGGCTGACGATTGGGCTCGCAGACACGAGCGCCTACCTCGTCCCGTTCATTGCGGGCGTCATCTTCCTCATCGCCTGGGCCTGGCAGGCGATCCATGCCTATCAATCCGCCCATTCGCTCCTCGCGGCAAGGGGTCCCACCCCGGAGCGCTCACCGGCGGCCTCCATCGGCTGGCTGAGCCTGCCGCTCTTGCTCTGGGGAACCGGGTTCTGGCTGATCGGTCCCGATGCCGCCACACCGTCATCCGTGCTGGACGGCTTCGTGACCGACTGGAGCGGCGGGGGGCTGGGACCAGCGTGGCCTGCCGACGTGCGCGCCGGCGCATCGGCCGCGGAAGCGCGTCTCGGCAGCGGACCGGACCGCTTCCGCGACCTTCGGGTGCATCTCATCAGCGAGGGGGACGGCAGAGCCACGGCGGCGGCCGAAGCGATCCATTACGAGCGCAGGGCGTCGCAGTTCCTGTGGGTCTTTCCCGGCAGCGAGCTGGTCCCGGTCGCCGACGAGCGGATTCTCACCCTCGATCTCGAGGCGGTCCCCGTAGAGCTGCCGGGCGGCGGCGATATCGGCGCGGTGCGCTGGGAGGTCGTCGCCGCCCACGCCGGGCGCTGACGGCGCCGATCACTCGTCCGGGCCCGTGCCGGCTGTCACAAGCCTTGACAACGCCATTGTCAGGGTTTATGGTCTCGGTCATGCACCGGACGACGGTGCGTGACCGATCCAGAAGTGCGCGTGAGGAGGCACGACAACCATGGCGAACATCACCCGATTCGATCCCGTGAACGAGATGGTCTCGCTTCGCTCGGCGATGGACCGCCTATTCGAGGACTCGTTCGTCAGCCCGATGAGCTGGCGGACGCTGAGCGGCGGCCCCATCTCGCCGCCGGTCGACGTGCATGAGACGCCCGACGAGATCGTCGTCACGGCCGCCCTTCCCGGCATAAAGGCGGATGACGTCGAGATCACCGTCACCGGCCAGGTCCTCACCCTTCGGGGCGAGTTCAGGGCAGACGAGGAGATCGGCCGCGACCAGTACCTCTACCGAGAGCGGAAGTTCGGCTCGTTCAGCCGAACCGTCCAGCTTCCGGTCCGCGTCAACGGCGAGGCGGCGGCCGCCACGTTTACGGACGGCGTTTTGAGCCTGAGGATCCCGAAGGCGGAAGAGGTCAAGCCGCGCCAGATTCGTATCAATGGCGGCGCCGCGGCGGCGGCCAATGGCGAGGGCAGCCAGGACTGACATGGAGCGATCGCGACGGGGGACGACCACACTGACCGCCGTCCCGCGCCGCGATCCTCATACACGACCCCGATACATCATCAGCATCGCCGCCGAGCTGGCGAGCTGTCATCCGCGCACGCTGCGGATTTACGAGGAGGAGGGGCTTCTTCGTCCGCAGCGGCGCAACAACCTCCGTCTCTACAGCGAGGCGGACATCCAGCGCGTTCGTATCATTCGTTTCCTGACGACCCGGCAACGGGTCAACCTCGCGGGTGTGCGAGTCATCCTTCAGCTCGAGGCGCTCGGCAAGATCCGGGTCTACGATCTGTTCGATCAGGACGATGTAAGGCGATTCGCCGAAGACACCGACGAGACCGCCGAGCCGGAGCTCGCCGCATCATCGGCTGAAGGAGCAGACTCAAGTGGCAACTGACGAGACCCAGAATCCCGACCACACGACCGACGAGGAGAACGGCGCCGACCTGGAGCGCGTCCAGGTGCTGCCGCTCGTCGCGCTGCGTGACACGGTGATCTTCCCGGAGATGATCGTGCCGCTCCAGGTGGGCCGGGATCGCAGCGTCAAGGCGCTCGACCGGGCGGTCCGCACCTCGCAGCCCGTGGCGCTGGTGACCCAGCGTTCCAGTGAGCAGGAGGAGATCACCAGCGTCGACGAGCTGTATCCCGTCGGCACGCTGGCCAAGATCGCCCAGGTGATCCGCCTCCAGGACGGCACCATCCGCGCCATCGTCCAGGGGCAGAAGCGCATCCGCCTGCTCGACCTCGTCCAATCCGAGCCGCACCTCGAGGCGCGTGTCGAGGTGGTCGAGGACGTCACGGACAAGACGCTCGAGGTCGAGGCACTCATGGCCTCGATCCACGCCCAGATCGAGCAGTACGTCAACAGTGGCGCATCCGTCCCGCCGGAGGTGGCCGTCGCCGCCCGCAACATCACCGACGGCGGCCTGCTCGCCGACATGACCGCATACAGCCCGGACATGACGACCGAGCAGCGCCAGGAGCTCCTCGAGACGATCGATGTGGCCGAGCGGCTTCGCCTGGCGAGCCAGTTCCTGGCCAAGCAGATCGAGGTGCTCGAGCTCAAGGGCCGGATCCAGAGCGAGGTCAAGTCCGAGATGGACAAGACCCAGCGCGAGTACATCCTGCGCGAGCAGATGAAGGCGATCCAGAAGGAGCTCGGCGAGGACGACCCGGCCGTCGCCGAGGCCACTGAGCTGCGCGAGAAGGTCGAGGGGTCGGGCATGCCCGCGGAGGTCAAGGAGCGGGCCCTCAAGGAGGTCGACCGACTCAGCCGCATCCCGAGCGCCAGCCCCGAGCAGGGCGTCATTCGGACGTACGTCGACTGGCTCGTGAACCTGCCGTGGGGCATCGAGACCGATGACAACCTCGACCTCGAGGACGCGGAGAAGATCCTGAACGAGGATCACTGGGGGCTCGAGAAGCCGAAGGAGCGGATCGTCGAGTACATGGCCGTCCGCAAGCTGGCCGACAAGATCCGCAGCCCGATCCTGCTCTTCGTGGGACCGCCCGGCGTCGGCAAGACGAGCCTCGGCAAGAGCATCGCGCGAGCGATGGGCCGCAAATTCGTGCGGATGAGCCTCGGTGGCATCCACGACGAGGCCGAGATCCGTGGTCATCGGCGCACCTACATCGGCGCGCTGCCGGGCCGGGTGATCCAGAACATCAAGACCGCGGGCTCCGCGAATCCGGTCTTCATGCTGGACGAGATCGACAAGGTCGGCATGGACTTCCGGGGCGACCCATCATCGGCGCT
>JBHENV010000024.1:0-4541 GCA_046261895.1 Candidatus Limnocylindria bacterium | reverse complement strand
CACGGATGGCGGTCCCAACCATGATCAAGCAGGCAACTGTCGACCTCCAGACGCTGCGCCGTCGCTCGAGTCATCGGCCAGGCCGGGAGCTGAGGAAGTAGGCTGACGTCATGGGCAGGCTCATCTACAGCATGAACGTCTCGCTCGACGGGTTCGTCGAGACGCCCGATCACAGCCTCGACTGGGCGACCGTTGACGACGACCTGCACCGCTGGTTCAACGACCAGGCGCGGACGCTCGACGCCTCCCTCTACGGTCGGCGCATGTACGAGGTCATGGCGGGCTACTGGCCGACTGGCGAGGACGACCCGGCGGGAACCGATGCGATGCGCGAGTTCGCGCGTATCTGGAATCCAATGCCGAAGGTCGTTTTCTCGACCAGCCTCGATCGCGTCGAGCACAACGCCCGGCTCGTGAGCGGCGACGTCGGGGCCGTGCTCGAGGGGCTGCGGCGCGAGTTCGACGGGACTATCGACGTCAGCGGGCCGAACCTGGCAGGCCAGTTCGTCCGGCGGGGCCTGATCGACGAGTACCACCTGATCCTGCACCCCGTCGTGCTCGGCGCGGGCACGCCGTTCTGGCCGGCGCTCGAGGCGCCACATCGGCTTCGGCTCACCGAGACACGCGAGTTTGCCTCCGGCGCAGAGCTTCGCTCCTACGTTCCGTCATGACGAGCGACATCCCGCGTGGTCCGATGGTAGTTGACCCATGCCGCTGCGGTGGCACTGGGCCGGGCGCCGCTCTGCAGGGCTACCTGGTCAGGTAGTGGCCGGGCGACTGGTAGACCGCAGATAGGCGGGTCATCGGCTCACGTTCGACTCGTCACGGTGAACGCCATCGGTGCCGACGTGCTTGTCGCTGATCTGCGCCGCGTTCTTGATGACGTGCACGAGCGCCATGGCGTGGCCGCGGCCGATGTCGAAATCCTTCAGCCAGTCGACTATGGTGCCCGCCTTCGTGGTTTCGTCGTACCCGCGAGCGCTTGCCATCTCGATGAATTCGCGTGGCGTGCGACCGGTCTTCTTCTCGATGTTGTCGAGGTATGCCTGGAAGGAATTGATCGTCTCCTGTTGCGGCTCGGGCGTCGGATGATGCCACGGCCCTCGGCGAGGGAGTTGACACGCTAAGCATACAACCGTATGGTTGTACCAGTGACCACCGCAGCCGACATCGACCGCGTCTTCGCCGCCCTGGGGGATGCCACCAGGCGAGACATCGTGCGCCGGGCGATCGCCGGCGAGGAGGGCGTTGCCGAGCTTGCCGAGCACTACCCCATGAGCTTCGCCGCCGTGCAGAAGCACGTCGCGGTGCTCGAGCGCGCGGGCCTGGTGACGAAGCAGCGCATGGGGCGCCGCAAGGTCGTCCGGACGCATGTCGACGGGCTCCGTGGCGCCCAGCGCCTGCTCGACCGCTACCAGGAGCTGTGGCGTGGGCGGATCGACCGCATGACAGACCTCATCAAGGATACGAAGGAGCGCAAGAAGTGACCGTCACCGCCGTTCAGAAGAATCCCGAGACCTTGACCATGACCCTCACGGCCGAGTTCGACGCATCGCCGGAGCGAGTGTGGCAGCTGTGGGCCGATCCCCGACAGCTGGAGCGATGGGGGGGCCCACCGACCTCCCCCGCCACGGTGACCTCCCATGATCTGAGCCCCGGCGGTCGCGTCGCCTACCACATGACCGGCCCGGAGGGCGACCAGCCACGCGGCTACTGGGACGTCATAGAGACCGATCCGCCGCGCTCGCTCGTCTTCAGCGACGGCTTCGCGAACGATGACGGCTCGCCGAACACGGACCTCCCCGTCACGGAGACCCGCGTCGCGATCGAGGAGATCGGCGACGAGCGGTCCCGAATGTCGATCGAGAGCCTCTTCCCGAGCGCCGAGGCGATGGAGCACATCCTCGCCATGGGCGTGGAGGAGGGCCTGACGCAGGCCATCGGCCAGATCGACGCGATCCTGGAGGAGGATGCCGTTCGCTCGGCGTAGCCCAGACCGATGAGATCGGGCCCGCGCTGGTGTCTGATCAGGCGACCAACGAACGTGTTTTTGAAGGAGCGACATCATGACCCTGACTGAGGCCACGACCCGCACCCTGGGCGTCCCCGGCGCGACCCTGACCTACGACGTCCGGAGCAACGACGCGACCACCGAGCCGGTCCTGTTGCTGATCGGCTCACCGATGGGCGCGGCCGGATTCGGCAGCCTGGCGGGCCACTTCACCGACCGGACGACCGTGACCTACGACCCGCGCGGGGTCGAGCGCAGCACGAAGCCGGATCCGACGTCACAGTCGACGGCGGACGAGCACGCCGACGACCTTCATCGGATCATCCAGGAGGTGGGTGGACCGGTGGACCTCTTCGCCAGCAGCGGCGGGGCGGTGAACGCGCTCACGCTCGTGTCGAAGCACCCGGAGGATGTGCGGACCGTCGTCGCACACGAGCCGCCCATCCTCGCAGTCCTACCCGACCGCGACGCCGCCCGCGCTGCTTCCCGTGCCATCCATGAGACGTACATGCACAGTGGGTTCGGCGCCGGAATGGCGCACTTCATCGCACTGGCCAGCCACAAGGGCCCGTTCGCGGACGACTGGGCCGACCAGCCGGCACCTGATCCGGCGACATTCGGGCTCCCGACCGAGGACGACGGGTCGCGTGACGACCCGCTCCTTGGCCAGAACGTCGAGTCGAGCACCGAGCCCCAGCTCGACTTCGACGCCATTCGGTCGGCCCCGACTCGCGTGATCGTAGCAGCCGGCGCCGAGTCCGAGGGTGAGCTGACGCATCGGGCGGCTCTCGCCGTCGCCGAGCGGCTCCGCACCGAACCAGTGATCTTCCCGAGCCACCACGGCGGCTTCCTCGGAGGCGAGTACGGCCAGACGGGCGACCCCGACGCCTTCGCGGCCAAGCTGCGCGAAGTCCTCGCTCAGGCCTGAGGCGGAGCGGCCGACCATTGCAGCTCACCGTCACGGAGTTCGGCGAAGTCGAGGTCGGCCGACCCACTCGTCCATCCGTGTTGCGGAGGTCGATTGCAGGCGCCTATGGTGGCCGGCATGAGGCGCCTCACGTTCGCCGTCCTCTGGGCTGTCGCGACGCTTGCCGGCGGCTGCATGGTCGCGAGTTGCGATTCGGAGCCATTCGCCATGATCCCGGTGGCTGCGATCGGCGTGCCGGCGGCCGGCCCGCCGGCACCTGCCATCGCCGCCTGCACTCAGCTGATCGCGTACGACGGCCGGGACTATAACCTCACCAGCCCCGAAGCTTGGCGGGTGCCCGTAGATTCCCTCACTGAGATCGGCACGGCGAGCGGTGCCAACCCTGCAGCCGGCGACATCGCCGATCGACGGGTCTACGCCCTCGATGGCGTCAAACCGGACGACGCGATAGCAATGCGGATTGGACTGGCTGGTGACCTCACTGTCCTCGTGCGTGTAGGGCTCGACACCCCGAAGGAGGTGTGCCGCTACCTCGTCGCGGGGGTTCGCTGGGAAGGGTGCGCCGAGTCCGACCAGTGACGGACAAGGCGAGGCCCGGCGTCATGTCCGGCTCCCAATGGCGGGGTAGCCCGTGTCGTAGTCTTCGCCGATGCACCGGCTGACCAAGACGCAGGCTCGGCAGATCGCCGTGCGCGCCCAGGTGCTCGACGTGAATCGGCCGTCAGACCTGGTGTCCCTTGTGGAGCGGCTGACCATGTTGCAGATCGATCCGACTGCGGCGATCGCGCCGAGCGCGGACCTGGTGGCCTGGAGCCGCCTAGGGTCGTCGTATCGACCCGACGATCTCAAACGGGCGCTGGAGCAGGACCGGACGCTATTCGAGTTCAACGCGGTGGTGCGACCGATGCGCGACCTTGGCCTGTACCTCGCCGGCGCCGCCGAATGGCCGCCGTACGAAAAGACCCGTGAATGGCTGCGCGACAATGACCCCTTCCGGCGCGACGTCCTCGATCGGCTCGCAGGCTCCGGCGCGTTGAGCTCACGCGACATCCCGGACACGTCCGTCGTGCCGTGGCCATCGACCGGGTGGACGAACAACCGAAACGTCACGCAAATGCTCGAGTTCCTGTTGGCGTGGCGAGGTGGCAATTGCCGGGCGCGTCGGGCGCGAGCGGGTCTGGGATCTCGCGGCGCGCGTGTATCCATCCGACATGCACGTGCCGACGGTCGACGCTGCAACCCGCATGCGGAACGAGCGGCGACTCGCCGCACTCGGCATCGCGCGCCGCAGGACTCGGGCGATCCCGGTCGAGCCGGTCCACGTCGGCGAGGCCGGAGAGCCGGCCGTGGTCGAGGGCGTGAGACTGGGACGGCACCTGGGTGCACACGCGCGGCGCGGTCGTCCAGCGAGTGTTCAGCCACGACGTCTGGCATACGGCCGAGAGCGTTCATTTCCGGGCGCCGACGGGAACATCTACGAGCTGACGTACGACCCCGATCACGAGGATCGAGCGACCGGCTGAGGCGTCACGAGCCGGCGAATGTGGGTCGGCACCGCCGCATCGTCATGTGTCACGTCCCGTCCTGTCCGTTCCGAATCCG
>JBHENV010000023.1:0-3253 GCA_046261895.1 Candidatus Limnocylindria bacterium | reverse complement strand
CGTCCTCGTCGAGTGCGCGCACGACCAGCCGCAGGCGGCCACGACGCGCACGGCGGACCGCGACCGGATGAACCACCTCGGCGCCCATCTCGGCCAGGAGCTCCAGCTGAAGCGCATCCACGAAGGGCAGGAAGCGGGCGGCCGGCACGAGGTGCGGGTCGGCTTCCAACACGCCGCCGACATCCTTGAAGAGCTCGCAGCGATCGGCACGCAGGGCAACCGCAAGGGCGACCGCCGACAGATCGGTCCCCCCTCGCCCGAGGGTGGTCAGCTCGCCATGGGTCCCGATGCCCTGGAAACCGGCAACGACCGGCACCAGCCCTTCGCTGAGCGCCGCGCGCAGCGGGCGCGACAGCACGCGCCGGACCTCCGCGCCAAGGTGTGCCGCGGCGGTTCGGATCCCGGCCTCCGCACCCGAGAACGAGCGAGCCGGAATGCCACGTCCCTGGAGGCCGAGCGCGAAGAGCGAGGCCGACAGCGCCTCCCCGGTGGCGAGCGCCCGATCCGTCTCCCGCGCCAGGCTCGAGTGGGCTGCATGGCCAGACTCCCGCAGCGACTCGCCCCGGTCCGGCAGGAGGACCCGGGCCGCGCCGAGAATCGTATCCGTCACGCCTTCGAACGCACTGACCACCACGACCGGGCGGAGGCCGGCCGCCCGCTGGCGGACGACCACGTTCACCGCCGCAGCGATGTCCTCCGGGCGGCGCAGGACCGATCCGCCGAACTTGTCGACGACGATCTCCGGGGACGACGGCCGAGGCACCGCTGACGACCTCAGGACGAGAGCGGCGGTTGGATCGCGAGCGCCTCGCCCCGCGGCAGGGGGCCGCCCGCGTGGATGATCCCTGGCAGCTCGTCGAGCGAACGGATGATGCGCACGTCGTCGGGCACCGGCTCGTCGGCCGGCGTGATCCGGATCCCCTCGTGCCGGTTCAGCCAGACGGCGTCCATGCCGGCGCCCCAGGCACCGCGCACGTCCGCCCGATACGAATCGCCGACCATGACCCCTTCGCCCGGCATGACTCCGGCGCGATCGAGCGCCATCCGATAGAAGGCCGGGTTCGGCTTCGCCACACCGACCGCGCCGGAGGGCAGGACGAAATCGAGGTATCGATCGATCCCGAGCTGCGCGACGATCGGACGCAGGTTCGAGCCCCAGTCGCTGACGATCCCGATTCGCAACCCGTCGACCGCTCCGAGAGCGGTCAGCATCGGCTCGACGTCGGGGTAGAGCTCCCAGGCATCGGTCGAGAACTGGCTCGCCAGGATTCGGTCGAGCACCTCACGACGAGCGTCGACCCCCAGCCGCTCGAGCATGACGCCGTGATACTGACGCCAGTAATCCTCGATCCGGGTGTCGTCGCTCCAGGTGTCGTTGTCCGGCCGGTGGTACTCGTCCCAGAACCAGCGGTCTGCCTCCTCCCAGGCGGCGCGAAGCTCCTCCTCCGTGATCTCGTGGCCGTCCGTGGCGAGGACCCCCGACAGCGCATCGGCCAGGGTATGCCGCGGGGAGAGGAGGGTGAAGCCCGCATCGAGGCAGAGCAATCGGTAGCCCATGGGCCGCAACGGTAGCGCACACCCGCGAGGACCGATGCACCCGTGGGCTTCTTGCTACGCTTGCCCGCGTGTTCGCGCACGCACCCCCGGCCGCCCTTCTCGAGGTTCGCCGCGCCCTGCTGGACTGGTACTCGGCGGAGCACCGGGCGTTTCCCTGGCGCGAGATTCGCGATCCGTATGCCGTCCTCGTCAGCGAGGTCATGCTGCAGCAGACGCAGGCGTCGCGGATCGCGCGGCGCTTCCCCGCCTTCATGGGCCGCTTCCCGACGGTCGAGTCGCTCGCCCGGGCGCCGGCCGCCGATATCCTCGCCGAGTGGAGCGGCCTCGGCTACAACAGGCGAGCGCTCGCGCTGCAACGGACAGCGGCCATCGTTGCGCGCGAGGGCTGGCCGCGTGACGTGGCGGGCCTGAAACGGCTTCCCGGAGTCGGGCCGTACACGGCGCGTGCCGTCGCCTCGCTCGCGTTCGGTGCGCCGGTTGGCGTGGTCGACACGAACGTGCGACGCTGGCTCCTCAGACGCTTCCGGGAGCCGGACGAGCCGCGACGCCTCCAGTCACTCTCCGATGCGCTGGCCGCACCGGGCCGGGGGCCCCAGGTCGCGGCCTGGACGCACGCCAGCATGGAGTTCGGAGCCACGGTCTGCCGCTCGCGCGATCCTCGCTGCGACGCCTGCCCCATCTCCGGAGCGTGCCCGGCGCGCAACGCGGCCGCCAGGGTGCCGGTGCCGCGACAGCCGAGGCTGCACGGTTCCGACCGGGCCTACCGCGGCGCGGTCGTGCGCCTCCTGTCGCGGACGGCGGGCCATCGGCTCCCCGAATGTCGCCTGCGAGGACGGTTGGCGGCAGAGGGAGGGCGCATCGGTCCGGTTCTGGACGATTCCGGCTGGGAGCGCATCGTGGATGGACTCGAGCGTGACGCACTGGCGCATCGGTCCGGCGGGATCGTCCACCTGGGCGCGGCTACAATCCGGGCATGAGCACCAAGCTGGCGGTCGGTGATCCGCTGCCGTCGGTCGGCCTGCGCGCCACCGACGAGTACCTTCTCAACCTGCGCACCTTCGTCACCAAGCAGCCCGCCCTGATCCTCTTCTTCGGCGCACCCTCGCTCAAGGGCGCCGGTCGCCGGCGGGGGCTGAAGGCCATCGAGGCGCTCAGCCTCGGCCACGGGCGGCTGCACCAGGCGGGGATCGCGGTGGTGGGCATCAGCTGCGACTCGGAGCAGCAGCAGACCAGGTTCGTCGAGGAGCACTCGCTCCCCTTCCTCCTGCTCAGCGACGAGCGGCGAAGCGCCGTGGAGATGCTCGGTATCGAGACGGTCGCCGATGGGGAGAACGTCAACGTCGTCCACCCGGTGGCGATCGTCGCCGACCGCGAGGGGATCATCCGTGCGGTCTTCGACCGCGTGGAGCCTGATGCGCTCATCGACCGGGCGATAGGTGCCCTCTCAGAGCCGATCCCGGCCGCCGCCGAGGACGCGTCTGCCGCCTCGTAGGCCGATGCGCGCCGTTCGCCTCCACGGCGTGGGAGGGGCGCTGCGGCTCGAGCAGCTCCCGACCGCGGAACCGACCGGCGCGCAGGTCCGCATCAGGGTCGCCGGCTGCGGCGTCTGCCGCACCGACCTGCACATCGTCGATGGCACTCAGACCCGGGTCTCCCTGCCCGTCACGCTCGGCCACGAGGTGGCCGGGTTCGTGGA
>JBHENV010000022.1:0-7732 GCA_046261895.1 Candidatus Limnocylindria bacterium | reverse complement strand
GATGGCCTGGGACGTCTCCGGCGGCCGCCGCCTCGGACGGCCGTTCAGCGCCGGGACAACGCTGACGATGGAGTTCGAGAACGACCCATCACTCGCCATCAGCCCCGATGGCGCGCTCCTGGCGATTGCTGAAACGGACGGCACGGTGCGTGTCCTCGACGCGGAGAGCCTCCGCACCCTGGAGGAGTTGCCCGCTGTCATCGGTGCGCCGGTGTTGGACGTCGCCTTCTCGCCGGATGGACGCCACCTCGCCGTCGCGGGCGTTGGCGAGCAGATCGTGAGGCTGTGGGACGTCGCGACCTGGACGCCCGAGGAGCGTCTGCCAGGCCCGCCAATCGAGCTCGACGGCGAGCCGCTCTTCGCTCGCAGCATCGCGTTCTCGCCCGACGGCCGGTTCCTCGCGGCCGGCGTCGGCGGAGGCCAGATCTGGCTCTGGGACGCGGCGACCGGCAAGCCGCTCGGCGAACCGATCACGGTCAGCGAAGGTGGCATTCTCGACGTTGGCTTCGGGCCGGCCTCGGATGTGATCGCCGCCGCCATCGCCAACCCCGACTCCGCAGTGGGCATCGCCAGGACCTGGCGCCTCGACGATCGCTCGAAGCTCTACAGCGTCGATGTCGACGGCGGCTATGGCCGCGCATCGGCTGTCGCCTTCAGCCCCGATGGACGACTCCTCGTGACCGGCGGCGGCACCGGCGACGCCCGTTTCTGGGACGCGGCGACAGGCGCCCGCGCCGGCGCCTCGGTCCAGGCCAGCGCGGGATGGTTGCATACGCTTCAGTTCGACCGCGCTGGAACGTCGCTCGTCACGGGCGGCGGGGACGGCACCATTCGACTGTACGACCCCGCGAAGCGCGCGCAGATCGGGGCACCGCTGCCCGGGCCGGACAACGAGCCACCGGCGGCCGTATTCAGCCCCGACAGCAGCCGTGTCTTCGCGATCTACGCGAACGGGCGCGGCTTTGCGTGGGACATATCGGTCGACTCCTGGAAGTCTCACGCGTGCCGGGTGGCGGGCCGAGCGCTCACGAAGGCCGAGTGGCAGCAGTTCCTGCCCGGCCGCCCCTATGCGCCCGCCTGCCGAACAGGGGGAGCCGGCCCAGCGGGAATTGGACGAGGAGTTGGAAGCCGCGAAGGTAGACGGCATTGGCCTCCGATGACCGACGCCAACAATTCGCAAATGAGGTCGGCGTTTGCCCTGGCTCTCGTGACGCGATTGCGTCAACCTCGGTCAGCTTCACCTTTGACCGCAGGAGGCGTGCGCAGCCTTCACTCGCTCTCGCACTGGCGACGTGGGTGCGCGGACCAGCCCGGAAGAGAGCAGATAACTCGACGCTCTACGCTCTCCCCTCCACGCTCGGTGCTACAGCGCACCCACTGAGATAGTCCGAAGTCAGCTGCTCTATCCACTGAGCTACGGGCGCCCCGTCCCGAATCGTACCCGACAGAGACCGCCCAGCCAAAGCTGCGGCTTCGCCCGCCACCGGCGCGCCGCCAACCTGATGCCCGCGACCCAGCGCGCTGTTGGGCGCTTCCTGACCATGCCGGCATGCCGACCGACGTGGCCGCCATCAGCCGCGAGCACATCGAGACCTTCGTCGCCGATCAGCTCGAGCGGCTCTCCCCCGCCTCGGCCGCCAACCGCGCCTACTCGTTGGCAGCGAGGACGAGGCGAATAAGCAGTTGCACTCGCCTGAAATATCGCCTGGCATCGCGCGATAGAACGGGGACAATTTCATCGAGCTCCTGCTGGCAGCTCTCGAGCGTCGCACGAGCCTCCGGGCTGAGCCTGTGGCCCTTCGAACGTCGGCCGAACGTCCGTTCGAAGGTTGGCCCTAACGTGCCGTCAATGCGTATGAGAGCCGACCGGTCGCTTTCGCGCTCCGGGAGGCCGCGCAACGGGTAGGTCATCTGCTGCCACCGCTGCCAGAGTCGGTAGGCATCGTTGTCCATTGGGATGGAATGGTCGCGGCGAAAGACCAAGGGTCCGCCGGAGCGGACCCTTGGTCGTTACCTAGTCGAGTCGGAGCCGATCACGGATCCCTGAAGATCCACAGACCGCTGTCTCTGTCGCTGGCGAGGATGTACGTGAAGCCATCCTCTCCGACGAAGGTCTCGACACCCCAGAAGTTATTGCCTTCTGGATCGAGGTAGCCACCCACCTCGACGAGCTCACACGTACTCGCCACGTCAGGGTCGGTGCATTGAATCTGAATGGCTCGCAGGCCGCCTGCGTAGTACGACAGGTACGCCAGCGTTGGATCCTGCGGGTCGACCGCCACCTCGTGCACCGAGAGATCACCAAACCCGGTCGCGTAGGCCGGGTCGTGAGCCTCGGGGATCGCGAAATGATCGACGCTCTGCAGATACGTCGGGCTCGTCGGATCGTTGTCGATCAGGTGCACGTAACCCCAGCCATCGAATGACGATGACAAGGTGACCGTCTCGCCTGCCGTTCCAATCGCCGGCAGCGCCGGACCGGTGCAGGCTTCTGCGTCGTAGCCTTCGATGCCCAGGATTTCGTATCCGAGCGAACGGCCGACGAAGTACGACGGAATGTCGACCTCTGCCAGCATGCCGACCACCGCTTCACATGGCGGATCGCCAGTCGTGCTGTTGAAGATGAACACGGCGTCGTAGCCGGCCGCTTCGGCGTTATCAATCTTGACCTGGAAGTTGCAGGCACCGCGCTCAATGACGGCGATCTGCGTCGCCTCGGTCGGTGCCGGGATGGTGGCGGGATCGCAGGCGAGCCCAAGGAACACGGTGGATGCCGTGAGCGTCTCACCGGGTGCAAGCACGGAGCCTTCGCCGCTCGCCGTGCCCGCGTTGACCGGCTGAGGCGCACCTCCTCCCACAGACATGAAGAGCTTGAACGGGTCAAAGTCCTCATCGGTGCCGATGATGAATTGGTTGTCGATCGTGAACTCCGCCTGGTGTGCATTGCCCTCGGGCGGTAGCGATACACCGAGCTCCTGGAGCAACAGCGGGTCGACGGCTTCGTAGTCCGTCTGCCCGATGAAGATCGGGTTGGCTGGGTCGGTCACGTCGAGGATCACCCAGCCTGCATCCCAGTACGATGCCAGCATGTAGAAGCGGCCGTCGATCTCCTTGACCACCATGTCATGGAGCATCGTGTCGGTCAGGCCGAGCTCAGGCTGCCCGTACTGGTTGAGGTCGTACTCGGCAACGAGTACCGGGTGACGTGGGTTGGTGATGTCAAAGACGTCGACGTCGGAGTCTTCCCACTCATCCTGCGCGACTAGATATGCGCGGTCGCCGGCGTCCCACATGAAGACGCTATGGGACTCGTTGGCGTCCGAGATCTGTCGCCGCGAACCGTCAACAGTGCGGTCACCGATACCAGTGGCGAGGCGCTTGGGCTTGGTGGGATCACTGACATCCCAGAGGCTGAAGCCGCCCTTGTAGTTCTTTCCGCAGCCCTCGTGGTTAAAGGCGAGGATCTCGCCAGAGAAGAAGCTGGTCGTAATGTCGGTAACCTGGACCCCCTCGCCCGGTCGCGTGTCCTGCGGTGTCGGGATGAAGCCCACTTCCGTCGGCACGAAATCAGGGTCGTCGAGATCCCCGATGCCGCTGATGTCAACTACGTAGATACCCGCGTCAGGGCTCTTTCGGCCGCCTGCTTCCGGTCCGGCGCAGTCGGGGAACCCCCAGTTGGCCAGGTACGCATAGTCGCCGTCCGGATCAACGCCCACGTCGGCAATCAGTCCGGGGCCGAGAGCCGGGTCCGTGGCGTCGTACAGCTCAACGACGTCTATCAGCTCGATCTTGCCCCACTCCCCGGTGCCCAGAAGATGGCCCTCATCGGTGCCGTGTTGATGCGGCTGGAGGGGGACAGCGGTGTCAACGGGGTCGACAGCAAGCACTGGCACGGCGAGTAGCAGTGACGCGATGAACGTAGTGCTAAGCACCGTGGCTAACGATCTGCGAGTCAGCATATGGTCCGCCTCGTATACGGTCAGACGCGATGCCGAATGTGCAAGGGCGAGCCGGCGTTGTACATCGCACCCAGCGCCGGCAGCCATCACGTCCTACGTGGTCTGGGTAGCTCCTCCCCCTTTGTCTGGTGACCAAGTGAGCGGCTTGAACACGGCTCCAAGCTGGCAGCCTAAAGAGGATACCGCCGCAAGGCAAGCCGAAGCGAAGCTCATCGCTCATGCTCACTCTTACGGATGCGTTCTGGCGGTGCCTCCGGTATGGTCGAGCTGCGGGCACCCCGCTGCCCTCGCGCGGTCGGCGCCGGCGAGGCGCGCGCCGGGTTGATTGCACCGACGGCCGGCGGTCCGCGATGCGATGCGCCGACCGTCGCATCGCATCGTCCTGCATCTGAAGCGCTTGACCCGACCGGGCCGTGGACGCTGCCGGAAAGGGGGGCGGTGAATCCTTCGTCGTGCCCGCTCGTGGCCAGGCCCACGTACCTCGGCGAGCACTCGGAGCGACCGCAGTCCGTCCATCCCGACAAGGTTGACGCGCGAGCACAATGACGCCGTGAAGATTCTCGTCACGGGCGCCGCCGGGACGCTCGGCCGCGCGCTCATCCCTCGCCTCGTCGAGCGGGGGGACGCGGTCGTCGCTGTCGATCTGCGGCGGGGCACGGGTGAGGCCGAGTGGATCATCGGGGACATACGCGATGCGGCGGTCGTGAGGGAGGCGGCCGCCGGCTCGGATCTCATCGTCCACGGCGCGGCGTTCCACGGAATCCATCTGAGCGAGCGCTCGCGGCGGGAGTTCTTCGAGCTCAACGTGCTCGGCACGTTCAACGTCTGGGAGGCAGCCGTCGAGCAAGGCGTCCGCGGCGTGGTGTTCAGTAGCACGATGGGCGTGTACGGCGATAGCCGCCGCCCCTCCGCCGACGACGAGGTCGTGATCCTCGACGAGGAGATGCCCCTGCTTCCCGGCGACGTGTACGGCTGGACGAAAGTCGTCGGCGAGGAGCTCTGTCGGTTTCACACCCTCACGAGCGGCATCCCGAGCATCGCCCTGCGCTACGGAATGTTCGTCCCCGAGCCCTTCTTCAGGTACGGAGTTCGGTTGCTATACGGCGGCGTCCACGAGGCCGACGTCACCGACGCGGTCGTCGCAGCGCTGCACAGCCTCACCGCCGGCCGCAAGGGTTTCGAGGCGCTGAACGTCGAATCACCCCTCCCGTTCGCAGGGGACGACGCCGCCGACCTGCGCCGGGATCCAATGGCTGCGATCGATCGACATTGGCCCGGGTCGGCTGATCTCCTTCGGTCGCGCGGCGTGGATGTTCTCCAGCCGATCGCGGAAATCTTTCCGGTCACCCGCCTCGAGCGGGGCCTGGACGTCCGTGGCCGGCACGATTTCACGGAGTGGCTCCGTCAGTTGGAGGAGCGTCCGCACGAAAGGACGGACACGAGCCCGCCTTGGCCGTAGCAGGCCTGGCGGCGAGAGCTCGGGCTGCTACGTGCTGACAATGTTGGGTGCAAGCACTCCGAGAGGAGGTCCTCAGGTTACCAGTCGATGTGGCAACGTGAACGCTGCTGGACAGCTGGTGCAGCCGAGGCGACACGAAGACAGCAGACAACTCGGCCCCTTACGCTCGGCCATCCACGCTCGCCAGCACAGCGCACCGGCCTGGATGGTCCGAAGTATGCTGCTCTGATCCACTGAGCTACGGGCGCACGTTCACGCTCAAACGGAGCGGATATTTCGCCGGCATTGTGCCACAGAGCTTCCGCAGGGCCTGCCGGGCATCGGCCGTCCGTCCGCCGTGGCCGAATGGCTCGGACGCTCCAAGGGTGCCGTCCGCACGCTCATGTGGCAGATGGCCGGTGACGGTCAGATCCTCGGAAAGAGCGGCATCCGTGGCTGCCACCGAGGCAATTGCGCGTTTCCTTGTGAGCAAGCGACTTCGTCGACTACACATCGTCGGCGCCCGCCGGCTAAGGACGCGGTCGTTCGCGGTCTGGCCTCCTGCTCTCACTCCGGCTACCCTCATGCCCATGCGAGCTGCGCCAGACCGTTCTAATTGCGCCCGCACGCCGGGCAATGAGAACCCGAACGAAACCGCATGGCGGGAAGTGCTTCTCGGAACTGATCCTGGGTACCGGCGGAGCAGACGCATCTTCAAGCGCGTTCCAGGGGCGCCTCGCTGCAAGATGTGCGCAGTTCCATTCGGTGGTGTCGGCGGACCATTCATGCGGGCCATTGGCCGTCGGCCGTGGGACAAGAATCCGAACTATTGCGGCTACTGCTTCAACATTCTCAGCAGCATGCGTGGCGGCGCCGAAATCGATTGCACGCTGTTGTTTGCCGACGTTCGCGGTTCCACTCAGTTGGCTGAGCGGATGTCGCCGCGCGAATTCCACGCACTCCTCACTCGGTTCTACGCCGCCGCCGCCAGGGAACTCGTCGCCCATGACGGCATCGTCGACAAATTCGTTGGCGACGAGGTGGTGGGTATCTTCATACCCGCGCTTGCGGGCGAGCACCATGCGCAGCGCGCGATCGATGCGGCACGTAGGCTCCTCGATGTCACCGGAAATCAGCCGGGCAGAGCGGCATGGCTTCCGCTGGGAGCCGGGGTCCACTCCGGGACGGCTTACGTAGGTGCAGTCGGTGAAGGCCAGCACACGGAGTTCAGTGCCCTCGGAGACGTCGTGAATGTGGCCGCGCGGTTGGCCTCTGCCGCCGGAGGGGGAGAAATACTGGTATCCGATGCAACCGCCGAGGCTGGCGGACTGCAGGTGGCAGAGTTGCAGCGGCGCAGTCTCGAGCTTCGCGGCAAGTCGACGCGGACGGAAGTCGTCGTCCTGCGTCCAAGCGATTAGAACAGGGATAGCCTTTCAGCCTCTGCGCCGGCCCCGGCCTTCCGGCTAGTCGGCCATCCACGTCACATCTGGCGCGATCCACCGCCGCGCGGAGAGGTCACGAGACCGCGGGCCATGCGCTCCATCAGCTGGGCGCCGGCCATCTCTTCGATGATGCGCCAGTCATCCTCGGCGGGGTACTGGCCGACCCAGCGGCGGATGGTATTCCTGTCGACGCCGAGCATGGACGCGGCTGCATCGACGCCGAGCACCCGGCTAAACGCGGCGCCCGACAGGCGCCGAACCTGGGAGTGCGTGCGGCCCGGCATCAGCGCAGCGCCTGCTGCCCGACACGCCGCTGCAGTAACCGCGGAGCCGCTTGTCGACGGTCCCGAACGTGACGCCGTCATCTGGGCCACGGCCCACCGGCAGCCATTCCTGCCAATCTGCTGTACTGGGCGGCGCGACGACACATCCGCCGTGAGGCCGCTACTTCCGCCTCGAGCCAGTCGCGCGCGAGTCGCCGGGATAGATGGCTTGAGCGTGTTGCGCGGCCGGTATTTCGTCGGCGTCGAGTTGGACGCCAGTTCGCCATGAGGCTCTGCCCGAGTCGGGTCGGCCTCAATGCAACGCCCCGCGCACCGACCCCCGGTGCGCCCGCTTTGGTGATACGCTCGGCTCCGGGCATCGTATCGACGACGATGATCAGCCTTAGCCCCGCCAAGTCCGTCACATCACCTTGGCAGCTGACTCTCGCGTTGGCCGTAGCGCTCGCGGCGGCCGGCATCATTCATTGCCTGCTCACGCCCGAACACATGGAGATCTCCGTTGTGTTCGGCGCTGGTTTCCTTGCGGCGGGCATCGCTCAGTTCGGCATGGCAGCCATGGCGGTCCTGTGGCCATCGCGCGTCATTTATGCGGCGATCATTGCAACCATG
>JBHENV010000021.1:0-6152 GCA_046261895.1 Candidatus Limnocylindria bacterium | reverse complement strand
TCTTGGCGTTGCCGCCGGAGACGAGGCCGCTCTCGACCTGGACGATCAGCTCCGCCAGCCCGGCCGGCCGCAGCGCCACCCGGTCGGCGCGCAGGGCCGCCGCAGCGTGCTGGTTGAGGAGCCGGCTGAACTCGCCGGTGACCCAGTTGGCGGCTGCCTTCGGCGCGACGCCCGCTTCGACGACCGCGTCGAAGTAGGCGGCCAGCGCGGCGTCGTTGCTCAGGACGCCGGCATCGTAGGGCGACAGGCCCAGCGTGTCGGTGTACCGCGTCCGCCGCTCGGCGGGAAGCTCGGGAAGCTGCGCCCGCAGCTCGCCGACCCAGGCGTCCGATGGTCGCAGCGGCGGCAGGTCGGGCTCGGGGAAGTAGCGGTAGTCGTTCGCCTCCTCCTTGGTGCGCTGGATGATGGTCCGTCCGTTCTCCTCGTCCCAGCCGCGCGTCTCCTGCACCAGGGTCTCGCCTCGCCCGAGCGCCTCGGCGTGGCGCGCGACCTCGTACTCGAGCGCGCGTTCCAGGGAACGGAAGCTGTTGAGGTTCTTGACCTCGACCTTGGTGCCGAGGGCGGTGGCACCGATCGGCCGCAGGCTGACGTTGCCCTCGATCCGCATGCTGCCGGCCTCCATGTCGGCGTTGCTGGCGCCGATGGCTCGCAGCAGCTCGCGGAGCGTCTCGCCGTAGGCGCGCGCCTGCGCCGGCGACCGAATATCGGGCTCGGTCACGATCTCCATGAGCGGCACGCCGGCGCGGTTGAAGTCGACGACACTGTACCCGCGGCCGGCGTGCTGCATGCGCGCCGTGTCCTCCTCGAGGTGCGCGCGCGTGATGCCGACGCTGACCACATCGTCCTCCGACGGCACCGGCACCGAGAGCCGGCCGTCGCTCGACAGCGGCAGCGCGTACTGGCTGATCTGATATCCCTTCGGCAGGTCCGGATAGAAGTAGTTCTTCCGCTCGAAGCGGACCGCCTCGGTCTCGACGTGGCAGCCCAGGCCCAGTCCGGTCAGCATCACGAGCTCCACCGCGCGACGGTTGATGACCGGCAGCGTGCCCGGCATGCCGAGACAGACCGGGCAGGTGCGGGTGTTCGGCTCGTCCGTGCCGCCCTCGGCCGGCGCGGTTGCGCAGGAGCAGAACATCTTCGACTCGGTACGCAGCTGAGCGTGGACCTCGATGCCGATGACCGTCTCGTACCGCGTGCGCGTGCCGGCAACCATCTGCGGATTGTACGCACGCAGCCATATGGGCCATATCGGCCGCCGATCCGGCTCTCTAGGCTCGATAGCCTACGACGCTGAGAGGCACAGCCCTCCATGGAGGTTCCCACCAACCGCCTGATCGGGCTCGTCCCGCCGGCATATCGAGACCTTCCCGCCGCGACACGCATGGTGATCGTGGCGGGCGTGGTCCTGCTGTGCCTGTTCATCGCCCAGGTCGTCGCCGATCCGACGTCGGGGGCGCTGTGGGTCCGCGCCGAGCTGACCTTCACCGCCTGCCTGGGGCTGGTGCTCGGGATACGCTCCATGGGGGGTACTCGCGGGCGTGTGCGCGCGGTGCGCGGCTGGATCACGGCGGGTATCGGATTCTGGCTCCTGGCCGAGCTGATCCGGAATTTCGAGATCGCCGTCGGCCTGGACGGTCGGCCCGCGCTCTCCGATCTCCCGTTCATCGGCGTGCTCTTCTGCGCCGGGCTCGCCTATGCGGCGGCGCTGCGCGGTCAGCTGCGACCGAGCGAGGTCCTGTCGGTGTACCTGGACGGCAGCATCGTCTTCTTCGCCACCGCGGCGCTCATGATCACCGCGTTCGGCCAGGTCGCCAGTCGCAGCAGCGGCGGCGCAACCGACCTCGCCTACGCCATCTTCTTCCTGGCCACGACAGGCGCGACGCTGCTGCTCGACTTCGCCGTGCGAGCCCAGCGCGCGCCACACGGCGCGTATGTCGTCCTCGTCGGCTTGGTGCTCTTCGGCGCGGGGTTCCTGGTGCGCCTCGTCATCCCGTCATCGAGCGGCCTGCTGGACCATGAGGCATCGGCGCACCTGCTCTCGGTCGGCCTCGTGATCCTGATGCTGGGGACCATCACGTGGACCGATGTCATGGACGAGGCGCCGGGCTTCATCCGCTTCGCCGCCAGGGCACGGTCGGCGATGCCACTGGTTGCCGTTGGATTGACCCCGTTTCTGATCGCCGCCCACCTCCTCGGCGACATGTCCGGACCGATCGCCGTGGTCAACCTGGTGGCCATGGGCCTCGTGCTCACCAGCGTCGCCCTCCGCCAGAGCGTCATGCTTGGCGACCGAGAGGCCGCCGTGCGGCGCGAGCGCCAGATGGGACGCGAGCTCTCCGTCGCCGAGATCAAGTACCGGACGCTCGTCGAACGACACCCGGGGGTCGTGTACATCGCCGAGGTGGGAGCCGCCGGGCGCTGGCACTTCGTGAGCCCCAAGGTGGAGGCGATGCTCGGTTACGCCCCCGACGAGTGGCTCGCGGATCCCGAGCTCTGGGCCCGCAGCCTGCACCCGGACGACCGTGATCGGGTCCTCGACGGCGACGCCGCGGTCACCGACGTCGGGACCGCAAAGCGGTTCGAGTACCGGATGATCCGGCGCGACGGCCGAACCATCTGGGTGCTCGACGACATCGCCGTGACCATGTCACTCGATGGTCCCCCGCTGCTCCAGGGACTGCTCATCGACATCACCGCCGCCAAAGTGGCGGAGGAGGCGCTGCGCGCCAGCGAGGAGCAGCAGCGCATGATCATCGAGACGGCCAGCTACGCCTTCGTCGCCATCGACGCCACGGGCCTGGTGGTCGAGTGGAACCGGCAGGCGGAGGAGACCTTCGGCTGGCAGCGCGCGGAGGCGATCGGCGCCGAGCTCGCCGAGCTCATCGTGCCGCCAGCCCTGCGCGATGCGCATCGCGAGGGCATGCGCCGCTATGCGGCCACCGGCGAGGCGCGCATCCTGTCGCGACGGATGGAGCTCACGGCGATGCACCGGCACGGCCACCAGTTCCCGGTGCAGCTCACCGTCTGGCCGGTCCAGAGCGGCGACACGATCCGGTTCAACGCGCTCATCGACGACATCACCAGCCGCAAGGAGCTCGAGGGCCAGCTGCGCCACCAGGCCCTGCACGACTCGCTGACCGGCCTCGCCAACCGGACGCTCTTCAGCGACCGCGTGCAGCACGCGCTCGACCGATCGGGCCGAGTCGGCGAGTCGTCGCTGGCGGTCCTCTTCCTGGACCTGGACGACTTCAAGACGGTCAATGACAGCCTCGGCCACAGCGCCGGCGACGAGCTGCTCATCCAGGTCAGCCGCCGGCTCGAGCGCGCGCTGCGCCCCGGTGACACGGCCGCTCGCCTCGGGGGCGACGAGTTCGCCGTCCTGCTCGAGGATGCCCGATCCAACGCACCGCAGATGGTTGCCGAGCGGCTGCTCGACGCCTTCAGGGACCCCTTCGCCGTACAGGGCAAGCAGGTGCAGATGCAGGCCAGCATCGGGATCTCGATCGCCGGGCCCAGCGCGGCCACGCCTGACGAGCTGCTGCGCAATGCCGACCTGGCAATGTATGTCGCCAAGCAGCGCGGAAAGGGCCGCTACGAGCTCTACGAAGCGCGAATGCACCAGGATGCGCTGCGGCGTCTCGAGCTCAAGGCCGGGCTCGAGCGTGCGATCGCCGAGGATCGGCTCGAGGTTCATTACCAGCCGATCGTGGAGCTGCGCGACGGCATCGTCATCGGCTTCGAGGCCTTGCTCCGCTGGCAGGGGCCGGACGGACAGTTCGTCCCCGTGCTCGAGGTGATCGCCCTCGCCGAGGAGACCGGGCTGATCGCTCCGGTCGGCCGCTTCGTCCTGCGCGAGGCGTGTCGCCAGGCGGCGGAGTGGGTCGGGCCGGAAGGCGCACCGATCCACGTCACGGTCAACGTGTCCGCCATGCAGCTGGACCAGGGCACCCTGGTCCGCGACGTGCGCGCCGCGCTGCGGCAGAGCAGGCTGGACCCGTCGGCACTCGTCATCGAGATCACCGAGAGCGCGCTGGTCGACGAGCGCCTTGCCGTCGTGCGCGAGCTGCGTCAGCTCCGCAAGCTCGGGGTCCGGCTGGCGCTCGATGACTTCGGCACCGGGTACTCGTCGCTCGGGCGGCTGCGGAACCTGCCGTTCGACATCGTGAAGATCGACCGCACCTTCGTCGCCCGGGTCACCCAGGAGAAGGAGGGCGCGGTCGTGCAGTCGATCCTCGAGATGGCGTCCACCATGGGGCTCGAGGTCGTCGCCGAGGGGATCGAGACGCAGGCACAGCTCCTCGCCATGCGCGCCCGCGGCTGCCTGCAGGGGCAGGGGTATCACTTCTCGCGTCCGGTCCCTCCGGAGGCGCTCGCCGCGATCCTCGCGGTCGGGCGGCTGCCGCTCCCCCGCCGCCGTCTGCAGGCCGTCGCGGCTCGCACCGCGTGAGCCCGTCATCCGCGACCGTCCGGCTGGTAGGCTGCCCTCGATGAAGATCGGCGAGTGGGACAACCTCGGCAAGGCACGCGGCCTGATCCAGCGCCAGCTCGGCAGGTTGGGCGCCGATGAGTACGCCGCCCACGTCGCCGTCAGTCCGGACAATGGACGGATGCGGGTGTTCGTGGCCACCGATATCGGCCTGCTCGAGTACAGCTATTCGCCGGCTGGCGCGGATCCGAACGGCGCCTGGATTCTTCGCGGGCAGGCTCATCGCTGGAGCGCGGTTCGCGGGCTTCGGCTTCAGACCGATGCGCAGCTCGGCGAGTCCTCGGACAGCGACAGGGCGGTCTGGCGAATGCTCGTCGAGGATCCCAGGATCGAGCTGACCGTCAGCACCGAGCAGGGCGAAGCGGCCATTGAGGGCCTGGTGACATTCGCGCGCGAGTGCCTGCTGCACGCTCGCTGAGCAACGGCTTCACGGCCGCTCAGGCCGCGTGGCGCGTCACGAATCGCTCGATGCGGTCCATCGCCTCCACGATCTCCTCGTAGGCGGTCGCGTAGCAGACCCGGACGTGGCCCGCGCCGGATGGACCGAATGCGGACCCTGGCACCACGCCTACGCGTTCCTCCTCGAGGAGCATCTCGGCGAAGGCCGTCTCGTCCAGGCCGGTCGCATCGGTCACACGGGGGAAGCAGTAGAAGGCGCCCATCGGCTCGAAGCAGGCCAGACCGATCTCGTTGAAGCGGTCGGTCATGTAGCGCCGGCGGCGGTCGTACTCGGCCCGCATCGCCTGGAGGTGGGTCTCACCGCTGCGCATCGCTTCGATACCGGCGAACTGGGCCGGGGTGGGCGCGCACATGATCCCGTACTGGTGAACCTTCGCGATGCCGACCATCAGTTCGGCGGGGGCGGCGACATGACCGATGCGCCAGCCGGTCATCGCGTAGCTCTTGCTGAAGCCGCCGAGCAGCACCGTTCGCTCCCGCATCCCCGGCAGTGAGCTGAAGGCGGCGTGCGCGTGGTCCCCATAGACGAGGCGGTCGTAGATCTCGTCGCTGAACACGAGCAGGTCGTGGCGCTCGGCGACGTCCGCAATGGCCTCCAGCTCCGACCGATCCAGCACGGCGCCGGTCGGGTTGTTCGGGTAGCCGAGGAAGATCCCCTTCGTGCGCTGCGTGAGGGCGCCCTCGATCATCGATGCGGTCACGCGAAAGTCGGTTGCATCGCTGGTGCTGACCGGGACGGCTACTCCGCCCGCCAGCTCAATGCACGGCGCGTAGGCCACAAAGCAGGGCTCGTGGTAGATCACCTCGTCGCCCGGGTTGATGGTCGCACGCAGCGACGCGTCGACGCCCTCGGATGCCCCGACGGTGATGACGAGCTCCGTGCGCGGGTCGTAGGAGACCCCGTACCGATCCAGCAGGTTGGCCGCCACCAGCTCGCGCAGCTCCATCATCCCGCCGTTCGCGGTGTAATGGGTCTCGCCCGCCTCGAGGCTCTCGATGGCCGCGCGGGTGATCGGCTCCGGGGTGGTGAAGTCCGGCTCACCGATCGTCAGGCTGATGACGTCCTTCATCTCGGCCAGCATGTCGAAGAAGCGACGGATGCCGGATGGCGGCATGGCGCGTACGCGGTCGTTCAGGAAGTCGGCCGTGGGGCGGCGCGTCGGCGACGCAGGATGCGTTGTCATCTGGCCGTCAGTGTACCGAGCCC
>JBHENV010000020.1:0-4667 GCA_046261895.1 Candidatus Limnocylindria bacterium | reverse complement strand
CCGGTGCCGCGGCACACTACGCGGATGCGTTCGGCCTGCCGCTCGATCGGTTCGTGTGGCACCTCGGAATCCCGCGCACCGACCTGTTCTTTGATGCGCAGGCGAGGGCCGAGGCGGCCGAGGCCGTCCGAAAACGCTACGCCCTCACGCGGGAGCGCCGCGTCGTCCTGTACGCTCCCACCTTCCGCGGCGACCGCGTGACTGAGGCGCGCCACGCCGATGGCCTGGACGTCGCACTCCTCGCCCGTGAGCTGCGAACCGACCATGTTCTCCTGCTGCGACTGCACCCCTTCGTGCGGTCCGGCACGCGAATCGGTCCGGAGCTGGAGGATTTCGTGGTGGACGCGTCCGATCATCCCGACATCAACGAGCTGATGCTCGTCAGCGACCTGTTGGTAACCGACTATTCGAGCGCCATCTTCGAGTTCTCCCTGCTGGAGCGCCCCATGGCCTTCTTTGCTCCGGACCTGGACGCATACCAGCAGGAGCGGGGCTTCTATTTCGACTACCGCGCTGGCGTCCCAGGTCCGGTCTTCACCGAGACCGATGCCCTTGCGCGCTGGATACGGAGCGGATCCTTCGACCTCGAGCAGGTTCGCCGCTTCCGCGACACATCCTTCGACGTGCGGGACGGCGGGGCCTCGCGTCGCTTCGTCGAGGAGGTCATCGTGCCCGCCCTGGAGCGCGACTAGCGGCGCCTGCCATTCACCCGTAGCAGTACCGCCTTGGCGATCCGCCGCGTCCGGACGGGCGTCACGCGCAGCAGCCACCCAGTGACCGCCAAGCCGAGCGGTTTCGTACCGGGCGCCTCTGGGGCTTGGGGCGCGGGCTTCGCCGCTGGCGTCGCCGGCGGCTCCGGTGCGGGCTGCGATGAGGTTGGCGCCACCGCGGGCTCGGTGACCTTCAGCGACAAGTTGCCGTACTGGGTGAGGTAGGGCTGTACAACGTGCTGTTCGGTAGCCTCGTCCCCCACCCCGGCCAGCCGCTGGACGGAACTCCAGCCACAGCTATGAAGGTGCACGAAGATGTCCCACACTCCGGTGGTCAGCTGTTTCCCGCTGGCCACCCGGGTGAGATCGACCTCCGCCCGCACGGCGGTCGAGATCGTGGGCTCGCCACCGGCGCCCTGCGCCCGCGGCGACGTGGGGGCCACGACGTCGTGCTCCGTCCGTGACTCCCTGTGCCTCAGCACGACGGCGACGGTCGTCCGAGGAAGCTCGTCGGTGACGTCAAGATCCTCATCGAGGATCGCGGGGTCTCCGGCGAGCGGCGCAGGCGGATACCAGTAGGTCCGGCCGTCGCGACGCACTAAGGTGATGGGCGTCCCATCGGCATACGTCATGGTGACCGAGATCGACAGTCGCAACCTTCGGTCCAGCCACTCGAGCGAGGAAAGGCTGACCTCCGCTCGGATCCCCCTCTCGATCTGGGCCTGCGCCCTCACGAGGTCGAGCCGGTCCGCGAGGACGGACCGAGAGAGCACTCGGAACTTGCACGGGAGATGCCTTGCCACGCCGGGTCCAAAGCGCTCCAGGGCCAGGCGCCGAGTCTCGGCATACACCTCGAGGGCGTGCGCGTTTGGCTGGGTAGCCCACGTCCGACCGCGCAGACGGTGCAGTCCCTTGCTGCGGTACCAATGAGCGTAGAAGCGATCGCGATCTGGACCAGGTTCCGTATTGGCGTCGACGATGTCGAGTACTTCTCGTACGTTCTCGTAGTACCCGCGGGGATCGGCGTACCGGTCGGTTGCGTTGCTCGCGTCGGGTCGCAGGAGCCAGTGGTAGCAGGGATAGTCGGCCAGGATGGAGATGCGGCTTGCCTTGAAGAACGCCTTCATCACGAAGACGTGATCCTCCAGCCTGCGCCTGCCCTCCGGGAACCGTATTCGGTGCTCGTCGAGGAAGGACCTGCGAAAGAGCTTGTGGGGGGTGAGCAGGTCGAGGAGTGGGGCCACCCCCAGGACCGCGTCGTCGATGTTGCGACGAAAGAGATGGCGCGGCACGCCCTTACCATGGCCAACCTCCTTGCCCACGACCACGTCCGCGGCATTTTTCTCCGCACACTCGTACAGCCGCTCGAGCGCCTCGTCACCGAGCCAGTCGTCGTTGTCGACAAAGTAGACGTACTTGCCGACCGCGGCATCGACCCCAACGTTGCGTGGTCGGCCGGGCCAGCCGGAGTTGGGGATATGGAGCGACGTGATGTTGTCGTGCTGTGCGGCCAGTTCATCGAGCCGCACTCCGGTCCCATCGGTCGAGCCGTCGTCGACGAAGATCGCCTCGTACTCCGTGTCGGGCAGCGACTGACGGAGGATGGACTCGATGCAGTCGTCGATGTACCTGCCCGGGTTGTAGACGGGGACGACTACGCTGACCTTGACCGGCATCAGGGACGCTCCAGCGGCATCGTCGCCGACGCCGGCGCGGTCCGAGGGGAATCGGATCGGTCGGATGGGCCACGCGGCACGCGCATCGAGACCGCCACGGCGAGGACCGCCATCACCAGCATCAGCGCGTCGATGATACCGATCGCCGAGGTGAGTGCCATGGTCCCCGCCTCGGCCGCCGCCACGATGGCTCCGCCGACGCCCGCACCGAACGCGGTGCCCAGCGTGAACATGAGCTGGAGCGCCGATGAGCTGAAGCCCTCCTCCCCGGGCGCCGCAGTCTCGAGCACCAGCAGCGCCAGCATCGAGTACGCCAGCCCCATTCCCAGGCCGGCGACGGCCCACCCGAGCCCGACGACGAGCACCGGCATCTGCGGGATGAGCACCAGCGCCGTGATGACGATCCCGGCGCCGATGAGGGCCGCACCGCTGGTGACAAGGGTGCGACGAATGCCGGCCACCGCCGCACGTGCCTGCACCCACGACCCGATGGTCCACGTCACCGCCGCCGCGGACAGGGCCACGCCGCCAAGGGTCACGCTGCCGCCGCGCACGTCGACCACGGTGAGCGGTACGAACGCCTCGGTGCCGAAGAAGGCGAACGCGATCACGAACACGACCGCCAGCACCGACGGGCGACCGCGTCGCAGCAGGAGCGTGCCGGCCGGCAGCAGGTGACGGAGTGCCGCGATCGCCAGCCACGTGCCGGCGGCCGCCAGGACGAGGGCGACGGGCGGTCGCGCGAGTGAGATCGTCAGGCCGCCCACATCCACGCGGACGGACCCCACCGTCAGTGCACCCAGCAGAAACGTCGAGCCCAACGCCAGGCGGACCGCGTCGAGCGCGCGGCGGGCATCGGCCCGCATCGGGACGGCGGCCTGCTGCGCCGGGCCGAGGCGCGACAGCTGCGGGTAGACGGCAAGCCCCATCAGCAGGACGGGCGGGACGATGCCGAGGAAGACCCAGCGCCAGCCGAGCGTATCGGTCACCCAACCGGCCAGGGCGGGGCCGATCAGCCCGGGCACGACCCAGGCGCTCGAGACGAGCGCGATCATGCGCGGCGTGACGGCGGTGGGGTACGCCCGCGCGATCGCCGCGTAGACGACCGAGCCGATCGCGCCCGAGCCGAAGCCCTGGATCGCCCGACCGGCGATCACGATCGGCATCTCGTTCGCGATGCCCGAGACCGCCATGCCGACGGCGAACAGCACGACCCCGACCGCGAAGGCCCGAGCCGGCCCCCGGCGATCGGCATCCGAACCGGCCAGCGTGATGCCGATGATGTTGGTCAGCCAGAAGGCGCTGAAGGCCCAGCCGTAGAGATCCAGCCCTCCGAGGTCGCCGACCATGGCCGGAAGGACGGTCGGGACTGCCATGCCCTCGAAGGCCGCGGCAGTGACGAGGCCGATCAGCCCAATGGTCAGCAGGCGCCGCTCCGGCGCGAACGCGCCGCCGCCGCCGCTCACTCGATGACCGCCGGCCCCAGCAGCAGCGGGGAACCGAGCTTGGCCTCGTACCGCGGCCGGAACCGCCCGGCGTTGTACATCGCATCCACGTCGAGCGTCCGCGCGCCAAGCGACCGCGCCGGCAGCGGAGCGTGCGAGTACTTCCCGTCACGGATGGCCACCATGCGCCCGAACTGGCCATCGGCAAGGAGATCGACCGCCACGTTGGCAAAGGTGATCGCCACCATCTGGTCGAGGGCATCGGGGTCGCCTGAGCGCAGGTCATAGGTCAGGTCCGAGTGCACGGTCTCGACGCCGGTGCGGTGCTTCAGCTCTTCGGCGAGCGCCTCGCCGACATCGGCCTTGTGGCGATGGCCGTAGGCATCCGGCTCCCCGACCTCGTGCAGCTCGCCGCCCCGCCAGATGGCCCCTTCGCTGGCGATCACGAGGGAGTAGCCAGACGGGTTCAGGCGCCGATCGTCCGCGAGAAGGTCGGCGAGCGCGCCGAGGTCGAACGGCGCCTCGGGGATGACGCACCGCGAGCTGGTGACGTAGGCGGCATACCACGCGGTGTAGCCGGCATTGCGCCCGAATATACGAAACACGCCGATGCGCTCGTGGCTGCCGAGTGTCGTCCGCTGGCGGTTGATCAGCTCCTTCGCGCGGGTGACGGCGGTAGAGAAGCCGATGCAGTACTCGGTGCCGTGCACGTCGTTGTCCATCGTCTTGGGAATGGCGATCACCGGGAAGCCCTCACGGCCGAGGCGCGCGGCGTAGCTCAACGTATCGTCGCCGCCGCCGGTGAGAATTCCGATCCGTTTCATGGCTGTACCGGG
>JBHENV010000019.1:0-20759 GCA_046261895.1 Candidatus Limnocylindria bacterium | reverse complement strand
TGTGGAGGCGACGACGGGAATCGAACCCGTGTACGCGGTTTTGCAGACCGCTCCCTGAACCACTCGGGCACGTCGCCATCGGACTACCGGCGGACCGATTTCAGAATAGCGCAGCCGCTCCCCTGACGGGCGGCACGGCGTTCGGGAGCGGTTGCGGTCCGACGGTCGGACCCCCGGTTCGCGGCCCGTCGTCGGTCCAGTCCAGCCGGTCGATGCACATGCGCCGCGCGGTGTGATCAGGATCCCACGCGTGATAGGCGAGATAGTCCTGTCGATCCGGACCGACGACCACGGACGCATGTCCAGGTCCCTCCAGGCCGCCCGGCAGGGAGCGGAGGAGTGCCGGTCCAGCGGTATCCGCAGCGACGAACGGTCCGAGCGGCGCATCGGCGACGGCGTACGAGACGCCATAGTCCGCACCCGTCCAGGCGCCCCCCGAGTACAGGCACCAGTATCGGCCCATGCGCTTGACCACGAAGGGACCCTCGAGTGTGTACCAGTCGTACACGCCGCCGTACATCGGCCGCTGTGCCTGAAAGAGCTGCCAATCCGCCGATGGTCCGAGGACCGGAACCGGCGCGCCGCCGAGCGCCACCATGTCCACGAGTCGATCGACCACCAGCGAGGTGCCAACCCGATCCCCCTCCAGCAGGTCGCGGGCGTAGTACAGGTACCACTGCCCGTCATCGTCCCGGAACGGATGCGGGTCGATGGCGAAAGGCTCGTCCGGCGTCAGGATGCTGCCCTCGGGCCGAAACGGACCCTCGGGGCGGTCAGCCACGGCGACCCGGAGCTGGTGGCCGCGGTCATCCACACCGGCCGAAAAGTACATGTAATAGCGGCCGCCCTCTTCGGCGACCTCGGGCGCCCAGTGGTCGGTGACGCGCAGGTCGTCCACGGCGGGAAGTGAACGACCGAGCGACGTCCAGCTGGCGAGATCCGCAGAGCGGAGCACCTCGAATGCCCGGTCGCCCGAATCGACCGTGTTCGTGCCGTAGGCGTAGAACTGTCCCGCGTCCTGCCGGACGAATGGATCGGCGAAGTAGCCCGGGTAGACCGGGTTCGTGAAGGTTCCCTGCGCGTTCGCCGCCCTAGCTTCCATCGTTGAGCCCGGTGGACAGCCAGCGCACGTCGGGATGATCGCGATCCAGGCGCTCGAACACATAGACGCTGGTGGCGAGCACCAACCGACGCCCGACGAGGTCCTCCACGACCTCCAGGTTTCGCTGCGTCGGCAGCCGCTCCACATCGGCAGGGTCGATTGAGCGGCAGGCGCTGAAGGCCACATCGCCGCGCTCGACCTCGCACCCGAACTCGTTGGCCAGCCGCTCGACGGCGACCTCCAGCTGAAGCTCGCCGACGACACCGATGATCGGTTCGGCCATGCCGTCGCGACGCCGCAGAACCCGGATGACTCCCTCCTCCTCGAGCTGCCGCATGCCGTTGCGGAACTGCTTGTAGCGCGATGCATCACGACTGCGCAGGTAGGCGAAGCGCTCGGGCAGGAACTCCGGGATCGGCGGAAAGGCGACCGTGCCATCCTCCGAGATGGTGTCGCCGACCTGGACGCCGGAGGCGTTGACGATGCCGATGACGTCCCCGGGCAGTGCCTCGTCGATCGTCTGTCGCTCCTGTCCGAACAGCTCGTTGGCGTAGTTGAGGGAGAGCCGACGCCCGCTCCGGCCGTTCACGGCGCCCATCCCCCGCGTGAACTGGCCCGAGGCGACACGCATGAACGCCACCCGGTCGCGATGGCGTGGGTCCGTGTTGGCCTGGACCTTGAACACCTGCGCCGAGAACTGGCCCTCGATCGGCTGTTGGCCACCATCGGCCGTGCCACGGGGTGACGGTGGGGACGCGAAGCGCGGAAAGTGATCGAGGAGCAGGGCCAGTCCCACATTGGTCAGCGCGCTGCCGAAGAAGACCGGCGTCACCGTCTCGGCGCGCACGTCGTCCGGGTCGATCGTCTCACGCACGAGCGAGGCCTCCTCGCGTGCGTCCTGCCAGGCGGAGACGCGGCCGGGTGGCGGCATCCAGCTCGCCGCGCTTGCCCGCGGTGCCTCCCCGATCGTGGCGCCGTGCGCCGTTGGGCCTTGCCTCACCACTTCGTCGGCATCGATCTCGAGCAGGCCGTCGAGCTGCCCATCCGCACCGATCGGCCAGCTCATCGGCACCGGATGGACGCCGATCTCGCGCTCGACCTCGTCGAGCAGGGCGAGCGGGGCGAGCATCGGCCTGTCGCACTTGTTGATGAAGGTGATGATCGGCAATCCCCGAATCCGGCAGACGCGGAAGAGCTTGAGCGTCTGCGGCTCGAGGCCCTTTCCCGCGTCGAGCACCATCAGCGCGGCGTCGACCGCCCACAGCGTTCGGTAGGTGTCTTCGCTGAAGTCGGCATGACCCGGCGTGTCGACCAGGTTGTACTGGTAGCCACCGTGCTGGAAGCGGAGGACGGTGGAGCTGACGCTGATGCCGCGCCGACGCTCCATCTCCATCCAGTCGCTGACAGTATCGCGAGACTGCCGCCGAGCGCGGACCGAGCCCGCCTCCTCGACCGCACCGCCGAACAGGAGGAGCTTCTCGGTGAGCGTCGTCTTGCCGGCGTCGGGGTGGCTGATGATCGCGAAGGTGCGGCGTCGTGCGGTTGCGTCGCGCGTGTCCGAAGGGGTTGCGTGGACTGAGCTGGAAACGGTCATCGGCGGCTGCGGAACTCGGTCTTCGATTCCGACAGGTAGGCGGCTGAGCTCTCGCACGCCGCGATCACCGCCTCTCGTCCGTCCAGCCGCTCTGCCCCGGCGATGTCCCACGTCACGGCATCGGCGAGAAATGGGTAAGCGGCGCGAAACTGGTGGCCCGAGAATGCGCGTGCGATCTCCTCGGCGGTGAGGGCAGCCCGGGACGCCTGGCTCACTCCTGGCCCATGTGCTGATCCTGGATGTGTTGAGGTCACGCTTCCCCTTCCATCAGAGCGACGTTTTGTCCCTGATAGCCGTGTCTTGCGCCACTAGGCGATCTGGCTGCCCCGCGAGGATTCGAACCTCGGTTCACGGATCCAAAGTCCGCTGTCCTACCACTAGACGACGGGGCATCCGACGGTGCATACGCTGCATGGCAGCCGCCACCGGGACCAGCCGGACATGAAAATGGAGCGGAAGACGGGACTCGAACCCGCGACCCTCACCTTGGCAAGGTGATGCTCTACCAACTGAGCCACTTCCGCCCGCTTGTCACCCGATCATACCGCGATGCTGGTGCCGAGGGTCAGAATCGAACTGACGACACCCGCCTCTTCAGGGCGGTGCTCTACCGACTGAGCTACCTCGGCGCCGATCGGATACCGCATCAGGCGGTCGCAAGGATACCGATGCCCACCGGCGCTCGCAACTTCACCACCTCCCGCGTGCGCCCCACACGTTGCCATCCACCGATCGCATCGATGTACGACGGCTCGAGCCTCGGCAAACAGGCGTTCGTTCAGTCGCGTGGAGCGTGAACGTGGCCGCTGCGACGCACTCAACGAACCGGCCGCTCACATACATGCCCAGCCCGCAACGGTGACGGCAAGCGGCCGCGATCCCGAACCGTCGAGTGCGAACGTCAACTGCGCGCGTCGGAGACACCCATTTGGCCGGCGATGCCCTCGAGCGCCCGGATCCGCTCGCCGATCGGTGGATGGGTGTCCCACAGCGACTTCGAGCGCTCCTCGAAACTCTTGACCGGGTTGACGATGTAGAGGTGCTGCGTGGCGCGGTTGGCCACCTCCAGCACCTCGGGGTCATCGCTGATCGTGCGCAGCGCGCGAGCGAGACCAACCGGGTTGCGGGTGAGGTCGACCGCTGTCGCGTCCGCCAGCGACTCGCGGGTCCGGCTGACGGACGCCTGGACGAACCGGCCGATGAGCGGTGCGACGACCGCCAGGACGATGGCGAGGACGAAGAGGAGCGCCATCGCTCCCCCTCCGCCACGGTCCGAGTCGCTGCCGCTTCGGCGCCCGCCGCTCCAGAACGTGAAGCGCAGAAACCAATCAGCGAGCAGCGCGATGCTCCCGACGAGCACGCCGACCAACAGCGTGAAGCGGATGTCGAGATTGCCGATGTGGCTCATCTCGTGACCGATGACGCCCTGCAACTGCTCGCGATCCAGCTTCTCCAGCAGGCCGGTCGTGACGGCCACCGAGGCGTGCTGCGGATCGCGGCCGGTCGCGAAGGCATTCGGCGCAGAATCGTCGATCACCCAGAGTCGCGGTGGCGGCAGCCCGCCCGCCAGTCGCATCTCCTCGACGACGTTGACGAGCTGCTGATAGCGGTCCGGCGGCTTCCCGCGATCAACCTCGCGCGCACCGCTCGTGGCCATGACGAGCGCATCGCCCGCGAAGAAGGATCCGATGCTCAGCACCATCGCGACGACGAGCGCGAGGACCACGCCGCCCCAGCCGAATCCGGTCGCGTAGCCGATGGCGCCGCCCAGCGCGCCCAGCACGATCACCACGACCGCAACGAGGAGCCAGCTGCGGCGTCGGTTGCGATCGATCTCCCGGTAGAACGTGGTCGGTGTCGGTCGCGCCTCGGCCGTCATCGGCCTATGCCGATCGCAGGTTGACCTCTGGGACCGCGGCATCCGACTCCGCGATCTGGAAGTAGTCGCGCTCGCGAAAGCCGAACATGCCGGCGATGAGCACGTTCGGGAATGTCTGGACGCTCGTGTTGAGTTCCCTGACGGTGCTGTTGTAGTGCTGGCGGCTGAAGCCGATCTGGTTCTCGGTCGTCGTCAGCTCCTCCTGGAGCTGCATGACGTTCTCGTTGGCCTTGAGGTCTGGGTATGCTTCGACCAGCGCGAACAGCTGGCGAAGAGCGCCGGTGAGGAAGTTCTCGGCTTGCGCAGCCTGGCCGGCATTGCCCGGTCCTCCCTGCTGCGCACTGACCGCGGCGCTTCGAGCCTCGATGACGCGCGTCAGCGTCTCCTGTTCGAAGTCCATGTAGCCCTTGACCGCGTTGACGAGGCTCGGGATCAGGTCGTGGCGTCGCTTGAGCTGGACGCTGATCTGGTTCCACGCCTCGTCAACCATGTTCCGCAGCCGGACCAGGCCGTTGTACGTGAAGATCAGAAGGGCGACGATGACCGTGCCGGCGATCAGCAGAGTGATTGCCCACGGTGGCATGGGGATGGTGCTCCTGGCGCTCGGACTGTTGACGCCCGCATCCTAGCAGCCGATGGCCGACCCGAAACCAGTCGCGAGGACCGGTCCTCCCACCGTCCTTCCGCCCATCCGGTGTGACGGTTCGAGGGCTCACTTGACGCGCAGACTAGGGTGAATGCGGCGGGGCCGGTCCGTCGCGATTCCCCCCGTCGGACGCACCGGCTTCGTCGTTCGTCGATCGCGCTGCACGGCCGACAGCGATCAACATACCGGCCGTTTGGTGTGCCGTCTGTCGTCTGGCGGACAGGCCCATTCCGGCTCGACTCCGGCGACGTAGGCATGCGAGGCCGGCGACTTGGCCTGTTTCGGGCGTGTGTTTCGGTGGGCGGTGAGGGGCTCGAACCCCCGACCTCCTCGGTGTAAACGAGGCGCTCTGACCAGCTGAGCTAACCGCCCGTGCGCGACATCCTAGCGGACGGGTCTCGCGGCCCGCCCATCGGGGTCGCTGGCCAACATGGAGCGGCGGCTCGCCAGGCAAACGACAACGCCGCTCGTGGGAACGAGCGGCGCATCGGTCTGGCGCGAAGGAATTGGTGCCCAGGCCGGGACTTGAACCCGGATGAGTTGCCTCATACGCCCCTCAAACGTACGCGTATACCAATTCCGCCACCTGGGCCCAGAAAGGTGGTACCGAGGGAGGGACTTGAACCCACACGACCTTGCGGCCACTAGGTCCTGAACCTAGCGCGTCTGCCTATTCCGCCACCTCGGCACGGCTGCGTTCGCGACGATTCCCGACTGCGAGGGCCGATGATAGCACGGCCATTCGGTCAGTTTCGCGGCAGCAGATTGAGCAGGCTGAAGGCCACGAAGAGGAGGGCGAGCACCACGGTCATGCGGAACAGGGTGCGCTCGATGCCCCGCCGGCTTCGATAGGCCGTCACCTCGCCACCGAATGCCCCACCGAGGCCGGTCCCGCGCTGCTGGAGCAGGATCGACGCCATGAGGGCGATGGCCAGGATCATCTGGGCGAGAAGGAGAGGGGTCTGCATTGCCGGCGCAGTTTACCAGAGGACCGGTCAGGCTTCGAGCAGGCTGCGGCCGGTCATCTGCGGCCCGGTCGGGATGCCGAGCAGCTCGCACAGGGTCGGTGCCACGTCAGACAGCGAGCCATCGCGCAGTCGGGCGCCGGCGCGGGCCTCATCCAAGAGCACGAGCGGCACCGGCGACGTGGTGTGCTTCGTCTGCGGGTTTCCCTCCGCGTCGCGCATCTCCTCGATGTTGCCGTGATCGGCGGTGATGACGAGGCTGGCATGGACCCCCAGCGCCGCCCGTGCAACGCGACCGAGGCAGCCATCCACGAACTCCGCTGCCTCCACCGCGGCCGACCAGACGCCCGTGTGCCCGACCATGTCCGGGTTCGCGTAGTTGGCGACCAGGAAGTCATGTTCGCGCCGGTCGAGCGCCTCGACGACGTGGTCCGTGATCGGTCCGGCGCTCATCTGGGGCGCCCGGTCGTAGGTGGCAACTTCCCGATTGGACGGCACCAGGATGCGGTCCTCACCCGGGAACGGCTCCTCGATCCCGCCATTGAAGAAGTACGTCACGTGGGCGTACTTCTCGGTCTCCGCCACGTGCAGCTGTCGAAGGCCCAGGCGCGAGAGGAGGGCGGCCAGCGAGTCGGCCACCCTCGGCGGGAACGCAACGCTGGCGGTCAACCCGTCCGCGGACTCGTACTCGGTCAGGGTCGTGAGCGGAACGGGGCCGGCGGCTCCGCGGTCGAAGTCGTCGAAGCCGGGCATCGCGAGGGCGTGGGAGAGCTGCCGCGCCCGATCGGCTCGGAAGTTGAGGTGGACGGCGGCGTCACCCAGCGCGACCGGAGGAGCATCCTCGAGCACGGTCGGCGCGATGAACTCGTCGTCCTCGCCTCGCCTGTAGGCGGCCGCCACGGCCTCACCTGCCGAAGCCGCGCGCAGCCCCACGCCATAAACGATCGCCTCGTACGCCCGCGTGGTCCGATCCCAGCGATGGTCGCGATCCATGGCGAAGTAGCGTCCGCTCACCGTCGCTATCCGCGCATGGTCGCCGAAGCGGGCCTCGAGTGCCGGCAGGAACCGATCGGCCGAGCGGGGCGGTGTGTCACGACCATCGGTGAAGGCGTGGAACAGCACGCGGTCCGGCGGAATCCCCGACCGATGCGCCAGCTCGACCATGGCCACGATGTGCTCGTCCACCGCATGGATTCCTCCCGGCCCGACGAGCCCCATGAGGTGCAGCCGGCTTCCCCTCGCCGCGACGTCGCGGCAGACGCCCTGGAGCACCTCGTTCGCAAAGAAGCTGCCATCGTCGATGGCGGCCGTGATGCGCGGCAGATCCTGGAGCACTCGGAAGCCGGCGCCAAGGTTCAGGTGGCCGACTTCGCTGTTGCCCATCTGACCGGGGGGCAGGCCGACCGCCTCGCCCGAGGCGTCGAGCCGGCAGTGCGGCCACTCGCCGATGAGCCGGTGCCAGTTCCACATCGACGCCGAGAGGAGTGCGTTCCGCGCGGGGTCCTCGCTCACGCCGAAGCCGTCGAGCACCACCAGGACGACGGTCACGCCTCGGATGCCGCCCGCAGAATGGCGGCGAACTCGTCGGGCTTGAGCGAGGCGCCGCCCACCAGCGCACCATCGATGTCCGGCTGGGCGAACAGGCGGCGGCGTTGCCCGGGGTGACGCTTCCCCCGTACTGGATCGGGATCCCGTCGGCCGCGTCCGGATCGAGCCCGCGCAGGATCTCGCGGATCTGGGCGCAGACCGCCTGGGCGTCCTCGGCCGTGGCCGCATCACCGGTCCCGATTGCCCACACGGGCTCGTACGCGACCACGAGGCCCGAAGCCGACAGGCGTTCGAGCCCGCCCACGGCTGCCCGCACCTGACGGTCGATCACCGAGGAAGTCGATCCGGAGCGCCGCTCATTCGCTCGCTCCCCCACCGCCGCGATCGGTCGCAGCCCGTGTGCCACCGCGCTCGCAACCTTGCGGCCGACCGTGCTATCGGTCTCGTTGTCATACTGGCGACGCTCCGAATGGCCGACGATCACGAACGTCGCGATGCCGTCGAGCATGAGCGGGCTCGTCTCGCCGGTAAACGCGCCACGCTCCTCGGCGTGCATCGTCTGCGCGCCGATCGCGACACCGTCACCGACCGAGCGAGCGACGCCGGCAAGCCAGATCGTCGGCGGGCAGATGACCGTCACCACTCCGGCAGCCGACCGAGCGGTGGACGCGACGGCCTCCGCGAGCGCAACGGCCTCCGCGGCGGTGGTCGGATTCATCTTCCAGTTGCCGGCGATGATCGGCGTACGCATCAATGCTCCCGTTCGACGGCCAGCTCGACGAGCCGGCGCAGCCGATGGTTGACGGCCGATCGGCTCACCCCGAGGGCCGTCGCAAGGGTATCCAGGTCGGCGTCCGGCATGCGCCGCCGCTGTGCGGCCGTCTCCCGCAAGGACGGGGCGAGGCGAGGCAGCGTCCCCTCGCCCTCAAGCCGATCGATTGCCAGCAGCTGGCGGTCGGCGGCGCGCACCGTCCGCGCGAGGTTCGCCTCCTCGGCATTGATGAGGCGGTTGACCCGCGCCCGCACGTCCCGGCCGACCCGCTGCGTCTCCAGCTCGAGCACGCCACGGTTGGCGCCGACGAGGCCGAACAACGACACGATCTCGTCCAGCCCCTTGAGATACACGACGTGATGGCCCCGTCGCGTCGTTCGGAAACCTCGAACGCCCATCGCAGCGAGCAGCGCCTGAAGCTGCTCTGCCGTCGCGCCCGTCCGCAGCACGAACTCCACGTGCGGCCCGGACCGGCCGAACGAGATCGACCCGGTCCCGAGCAGGACGCCGCGGAGGAATGATCGCCGATCGCAGGCCGGAGCTTCATCCGGACACCACTGCCCGAGCTGCCCGCGCGAGACGTCAACGACCAGGTGATGCCGGCCGCGCGGCTGACGAGCGCGATCGGCGCTGCCAAGGGTCGGACGCGGAGCCTGCGCACCCACGCCCAGCGATCCGGCGAGGGCCACGGCCGTCCGTGCCGTGGCGTGATCGAGCGTGCGCAGACGGTCGCCGCTGCTCCCATGGAGCAGGCCGAGCAGCTCGGCACGACGACAGCAGGCCCGCGCCGGCTGAATGCGGGCGAGCTCGCCCCGCACCTCGCCGGCGAGCAGCACGGATACGCTCAGGAGGCGGTCGCCGCCGGCCGGCGGATGCGACGCTGCCGTGGCCGCTCGATGCGATCCTCCTGCTGGAGCCGCATGATGGCCGCCGCCAGCTTCGCCGGATCGTGCCGATGGGCATTGGTGGCGTCGATGACGTCCTCCTCCACGATGACCACCGGCAGCTCCTCGAGGCGCCGCACGTCGACCTCCACCGGCTCCGCCAGCCATCCGACCGGACGCCGCGCGTCCGTATTGCGGTTGAGAACCACGTAGTCGACGATGTCGTCGCCGACGTGAGCGAAGAGGGCGCGCAGGTGCTGGCTGGCGGTGAGGCTCGCCGTCTCGCCGGGCTGTGTCGCCACGTTGCAGACGTAGACCTTCAGGCCGGTGGCCGCGGCCAGTGCGTCGCGCACGTCGCTGATGAGCAGGTTGGGCAGCACGCTGCTGAAGAGGCTTCCGGGACCGATGACGATGATGTCGGCCTCCAGGATCCGCTCAAGCGCCTCCGGCGTGGCACGAACGTCGCCGGGCTCGATGAAGACCCGCTCGATCGGCTCGTCCGCGCTGCTGATGCCGACCTGTCCGTAGAGATGGCGCCCCGACGCCAGCTGCGCCGACAGGTTGAGGGGCACGCTCGTCGCCGGCAGCACCTGGCCGCGCACGGCCAGGACGCGATTCGACTGCCGCACCGCCTCCTCGAAGTCGCCCGTGATGGCGGTCATGGCCGCGATGAACAGGTTGCCGAAGGCGTGGTCGTCGAGCCCGGAGCCCTGCGGGAACCGGTACTGCATGAGCTGCGTCATGAGCGGCTCGGCGTCCGCCAGCGCCGCGATGCAGTTGCGGATGTCTCCCGGTGGCACGATCCCGAGCTGCTGCCGCAGCCGCCCCGAGCTGCCGCCGTCATCCGCGACCGCCACGACCGCGGTGATGTTGGCGCTGTAGCCCTTGAGGCCGCGCAGGAGCGTGGAGAGCCCGGTGCCGCCGCCCAGCGCCACGATGCGTGGTCCGCGAGCGAGGTAGCGCTTGGTGTAGAGGACTTCCATGACGCTGTCGCCGCGCGCGATGAACGGCGAGACGACCGAGCGCATGAGGCCCCACATCCCGATGCCGGTGAGCGCGATGCCGAGGAACGCCACCAGCGCGGCGCGAATCTCCGGCTCCAGCCATGCCCCGGTGACCCAGTAGACGACCTGGATCTCATCGGCCGCATTCGTCCGGTACAGGTCGCGGATGAAAATGGCCGCCCCGAGGCCCAGGATGGCGATGCCGCCGAACAGGAGCACGAGCCATCGCTTCAGGTGCATGCCGGGGTAGAGCCAGCGCGGAATGCGGGGTCGCTTCATCGTTCCAGCTCCCGGTGAAAGACGGCGACCGATGCGCCGGAGATGCGGGTCAGTCGGCCGGCGAGCTCCTCGGCCAGCGCGATCGAGCGGTGGTAGCCGCCGGTGCACCCGAGCGCGAGCCGGAGCTGCTCCTTGCCCTCGGCGCGGTAGGCGGGCACCGTCAGCTCGAGCAGCTCGGTCACCAGCTCCAGGAAGCGCCGCGCCTTCGGCTGCCCGAGCACGAAGTCGCGCACCGGCTCCTCGAGCCCGGAGAGCGGCTTCAGCTGCGGATCCCAGTACGGGTTCGTCAGAAAACGGACGTCGAACACGAGGTCGGCCTCGAGCGGAATCCCGTACTTGAAGCCAAAGGTGACGATGTCGATCCGCAGCTCATTTGACGCCGCGGCCCGCGGGACGACCGAGAAGAGCCGGTCCTTCAGCTGGCCGATCGAGAGCCCGCTGGTATCGATGACGTGGTTCGCGAGCTCCCGTGTGCGCGACAGGCGCCGCCGCTCCTCGGCGATGCTGGCCTGGACGCCACTGCGCGTCTCCTGCAGCGGATGCCGATGACGTGTCTCGCTGAAGCGGCTGACGAGGCTGGCGTCGCTCGCCTCGAGGTAGACGAGCTCCAGCTTCGAACCGTCGGACGCCAGCGCGGCCGCGGCGCGCTCCACCGCCGGCGCCGGGTCGCCGCCGCGGATGTCGAGCACCAGCGCTGAGCGGTTATAGCGTTCTGGCTCGCTCCGGCGCAGGGTGAGAAAGTCGTCGAGCAGGGCCGGCGGGAGGTTGTCGACGCACGAGTAGCCGAGATCCTCGAACAGCTTGCTCGCCTGGCTCTTGCCCGCCCCGGAGAGGCCGCTGATGATGAGGAGATGCTCCGCCCCGGCCTTCTGTGCGCGCGAGTGCTCGGCCGCCAACGAATCGTCCTGGATCGCCACGCTGCGCGCCACCTGTCCCCTCCGAGCTCGAGTCGGGTGAGGAGTATAGCCCGATGTCACTGCCGCGCCATGCTCGACGACCGGCCCTCCAGGAGGCCCCGCACGGTGGCGGCCGCGCAGGCGTGCAGCGCATCGAGGCTGTATCCGCCCTCGAGCGTGAGGGACACCCCGCTCAGACCCAGCCGGCCGCTGAGCGCGCCGATCAGCACCGCGATCTCCTGGTAGCCCCGCTCGGTCACCTCGAGGTTGGCGAGCGGGTCGTCGCGATGCGCGTCATAGCCGGCGGAGACGAGCAGCGCGTCTGGACCGAAGTCCTCGATGGCCGGGAGCAGGTCATCCCGCCACGCGGCGCCGAAGGCATCGTCGCCGCTGCCCGAAGGCAACGGCCGGTTGTGCTTGGTGCCCCTCGCCGACCCGCTCCCACCCTCCGCTCGGCCACCAGTCCCGGGGTAGAGCGGCGACTGGTGCGTCGACGCGTAGCAGAGCGCGGGATCGGCATCGAAGATCGCCTGGGTGCCGTCGCCGTGATGGACGTCCCAGTCGATGATCGCAATCCGCTCCGCCACGCCACGGGAGCGCAGGCCAGCGACGGCGACGGCAACGTTGTTGATGAGGCAGAAGCCGCTTCCCCGGGCACGATCGGCGTGGTGCCCCGGTGGGCGGACGGCCGCGAACGCGACCGTGGCCGAGCCGGTGGCCACGGCAAGCGCGGCCTGGAGCGTGGCGCCGGCGGCCAGCTCGGCGGCCCGAACGGACCCGGCCGCGATATACGTATCGGCGTCCAGCCAGGCGCCGCCCCGCTGCGCGGCCTCGCCGAGCAGCGCCAGGTAGGCAGGATCGTGGATCGCCTCGAGGGTCGCGCGGTCGATCGGCTCGACGGCCGGCTCGAGCAGGGCATGGCCGGCGGCGTCGCGCACGCCATCGGCCGCCGCAGCGCGCCGCTCGGGGCGTTCCGGGTGGCCCGGCGATGCGTGCTGGTCCATCGCCGCATCGGTCACGAGCCAGACGCTCATGGTCGCATCCTGCGGATGAGCTGGAGGGTCCCCTCGAAGAGGAGATACATGACGAGCGAGAGGACGATCGAGCTCAACGGGTCGCCGCCCGGCGTCGCGACGATGGCGAACAGCACGATCGCCAGGACCGCCCAGCGCCGGCGCGACGACAGGAAGCGATAGTTGAGGATCCCCACACGTGCAAGCAGCAGAAGAAGCACCGGGAACTGGAACGCGAGGCCGAAGGCGAGCATCACGGTCGAGACAAAGGACACGTACTCGCTGAGACGAAGCTGGTCCTCGACCCCGGGCAGGGTCAGGCCCAGCAGGAAGTTGAGGGCATACGGGAGGACGAAGTAGCCCAGCGCCAGGCCGAGGGCGAACAGGATCACCGCCCCGATGAGAAGGGGCCAGATCAGGCGTCGCTCGCGACGGGTCAGCCCGGGTGTCACGAAGCGCCAGACCTGGAAGAGCATCACCGGTACCGACACCGCGATGCCGACGTAGAGGGCGACGCGGAGCCGCACGGCCAGCGACTCTCCCACGCTGATCTGGATCAGGGTCTGCTTGCCCTCGGGCAGCGCGGCGCGAAGGATGCCGATGATCGGCTCGGAGAGAAAGAAGCCGACGATGCCCCCCAGCACGATCGTGATGGCGATCACGATGATCCTGCTGCGCAGCTCCTCGAGATGCTCGAGGAGGCTCATCGTCGCGGCGTCGGGCGGTGATCCCTCAGACGTCACGGCCGGAGCACGATCCCGCTAGAGAGGCGGAGGGCCTCAGTGCTTGGTGGTCTCGCTGGCCGATCGGTCGTCACCGGACGACTGCTTCGGCTCGCCGCGGACCGACTCCTCGATCTCGTTCGACGCCTTGCGGAACTCACGGATCCCCTTCCCGACCGCATTGCCGATGTCGGGCAGCTTGCCGGGGCCGAAGATGATCAGGACGATCACCAGCAGCAGGATGAGCTCCATCGGTCCGGGAATCGGCATCTAGTCGCGAACCTCCGTGGTGGGCCGAGCAGCGGTGGCCTGCGAGTGTAGCACCGCCTCCTGCATCTGACGCCGAAGCCCCTGGGCGGCGCGAGCGGCGGCCTCTCGCCAGTCGGCCCCCCGCGACCTGGCGGCGATTCCTCTCGACACGGACACGATCCCCGGCGCCCAGGCTCCGTCACACGCCAGCGCCGAGGCCGCCAGCTCACCACCCTGGGCACCGACCCCGGGAACGAGGAAGGCCGGGCCGGGAACGCTCCTTCGCAGCTGTTTGAGCTCGTCCGGTCCCGTCGCGCCGACCACCAACCCGACCCGACCGTCATCCCAGGTCGCCGCGGCCCAGCGCGCCACCCGCAGATGCAGCGGATCACCGTCGACGACGAGGTCCTGGAGCCGCGGGGCTGATGGGTTGCTCGTCCGTGTCAGCAGGTAGATGAGGCGCTCGGGATAGTGCAGGAACGGGGTGATGGCGTCCTCTCCCAGGTACGGCGAGAGGGTGACCGCATCGGCCTCGAGGTGGCCGAAGAGGCCTGCGGCGTACCGCTCCGCCGTGGTGCCGATGTCGCCGCGCTTGGCGTCGAGGATGCAGAGCACCTCGCCCGGAACGTCGCGGCGGACGCGCTCGAGCGCCGCCCATCCCCCGCTCCCGAGCGCCTCGAAGAACGCGACGTTGATCTTCACGGCCACGGCCTGGCTCACGGCCGCCTCGATGAGGCCGCGCGCGAATGACTCCACGCCCGCGACGGTCGCAGCAAGCTCGTCGGTCAGCGCGTCCGGGTGCGGGTCGATGCCCAGGCAGAGTGGCGCCCCGACCAGCTGGCGACGCGCACGGAGCCGATCGAGCGGCGACGTCACCCGGCCCGAGCCAGCTGGGCCACCGGCAGGCGCCGCGCGAGCAGCGGTGACGCGGCGGCATCGGCGTAGTCGACGACCCGGAGGCGCAGCCGCGCCATGCCACCGAACGTGTCGCGCTCGAGCGTGCCGACCAGGTCGACGAGATCTCCCTCCAGCGGCAAGCGTCGGTCGAGATCCACCCCGAACGCGATCGCATCGATGGTCTCGATGCCGCGCAGCATGCGGAAGGAGAGATGGGCCTCGAGCGCGCCGACCCGGCGAACGCTGCCGACGCGAAGGCCGGTCACGGCGACGACCGGCTCGAGGTGCCCGGGGCCAAACGGCGCGAGGCGTGCCAGCTCATCCGCGAGGTCCCAGTTGAAGTGGCGTGCCGGCAGGACGAGGTCGACGACCTGCCGCCCGGGCCGCTGCACCTCCGCGCCCGGGCTCGCACCAAGGGGCCGCGGGAGCGCGCCGAAGGCCGCCTCGAAGGCCGACCAAGAGGCCGGGAGCAGGCTGAACCCCCCTGCCGCCGCGTGGCCGCCGCGCTTTGTCAGGTGCGCGCCGCATGCCTCCAGTGCCGCGCCGACATGGAAGTCGACCGGCGCACGGACCGAACCGCGCACCTCGGCCCCGATCAGCGATCCCGCCACCACCGGGCGGGCCAGCTCGTCTGCCAGACGCCCGGCGACCAGGCCGAGCAACCCCGGCAGCCACGCATCGTCGCGGACGACGAGCGGCGATGTCCCGGGCAGCGCCTCGGCAAGCAGCCGCGCGGCATCGATCGCGACGGTCGTCATCTCTCGTCGCCTCAGGTGGATCAGCTCGAGCTCGTTGGCCAGGATTTCGGCGCGCGCGGCGTCGGTCTCGAGGAGCAGCGACATCGCAAGCTCGGCGTCGGCGATGCGTCCGGCGGCATTGATGCGTGGCACGAGCCCGAAGGCGAGATCGCGTGCCGTTGGCTGACCTGGCGATTCGCAGGAGCGCGCGAGCAGGGCACGCAGCCCGGCGTGCGAGGTACGGGCCAGCTCGTCGAGCCCGAGCCTGACGATGGCGCGGCTCTCGCCGGTCATGGGCGCCATGTCGGCGACCGTGCCGATGGCGGCCACCGCCGCCAGGCCGTCGGTGGGCAGCGCCTGCCGGGTCAGCAGCGCCGCGGCGAGCTTGTACGAGAGCCCGGCGCCGGTGAGATCCGGGTCCGGGTAGCCGCAGTCGGGCCGGTGGGGATCGACCACGGCGACGGCGCGCGGCAGGACGGGGGGCGGCAGGTGGTGATCGGTGATCACGACGTCCAGGCCGAGGTCGCGAGCCATCTCCACCTCGGCGACGTTGCTCACCCCGCAATCGCACGTGATGACGAGCCCGACTCCGGCGGCCGCCAGCTGCCGAAGGCCGCTCTCCGAGAGCCCGTATCCCTCGGCCAGGCGGGACGGGACGTACCGGACCGGGTCAGAACCCAGGCGCCGCAGGGCGGTGACCCATACGACGATGGCGGTCATGCCGTCCGCGTCGTAGTCGCCCCAGATGGCGATCCGCTCACCGGAGCGGAGTGCTGCGTCGATCCGATCGAGAGCGCGATCCCCATCGGCCATGCGTGAGAGATCGTGAAGGGCTCCGGCACCAGCCTGGAGAAAGGCCTGGAGCCCGTCATCGTCGCGGAAGCCGCGACGGGCGAGGAGGGTGGAGACGGGTCGCCCGAAGCCAGCGAAGGATGGAGGCTCCGCCAGGGGTTCCGGAAGCAGCCATTCCAGGCGCGGAGCGATCACCCGGCCATGGTAGTCGCGACCAGTTGTCAGCCGCTTACCGTTCCGTTACCGGTTCAACGAGATGCGCTGCGGGCCGGCTTCGCTGCGCCGGGACGGGTCCGACGGCGCGCGTCCCACTCGTTCCAGGCGACCAGGATCTGGGCTGCGTTGAAGATCGATGAGTACGTGCCGCTGACGACCCCGAGCAGCAGCGCGAGTCCAAAGGTCCGAATCGTTGGCGGGCCGAGCAGCACGAGCGCGCCGAGCGTCACCGCCACGGTGATCGAGGTGATGATCGAGCGGCTCATCGTCTGGAGGATCGAGTGGTTGACGATGACGCCGAACGACTCGCCGGCGTGCCGAATCCGGTTTTCGCGGATGCGGTCGAAGACGACGATCGTGTCGTGGACGCTGAATGCGATGATGGTGAGGAGCGCCGTCACGAAGAGCGCGTCGAACTCGACGTTCAAGAAGTAGCCGAGGATCGCGAACGTGCCGACTACCAGGATGACGTCGTGCAGCAGCGCCACGATGGCGGCGGTGCCGAAACGGAAGCCGAAGCGCATCCAGAGGTAGCCCAACAGGAAGAGCTCGCCGATGATGATCAGGACCGCCGAGCTGCGGATCAGATCGGCGCCGATGATGGGGCCAACCGTCCGCAGGCTGCGCGGATCTCCAGGGCCGAGTCGGTCTGCCAGCTGGTCCTCGAGATCCGCGAACTCGGTGCCCCGCGCGATCGGTCCGGGCGATGGCTGAGCCGACGGGCTCGCCGATGCACCCGGGCTGCCCGAGGGCTGTGCGCTGGCGGACAACTCCGCCGAGGGCGACGTGGAGGGATCGGCGCTCGCGGACGGCTCGGCCGAGGCAGACACGGGCGGCCCGGCGCTCGCGGACGGCTCGGCCGAGGCAGGTGCCGACGGTCCCGCCGAGGCGGAGGCCCCCACCGAAGCGGAGATTGACGCTGACGCGGACGGCGATGGGGACGGTGGCTCGGCCGGAGTGAGGTCGATCGGCTCGGTGCGAATTCGCAGGTACCCGTCGGAGAGCTGCGTGACCAGCGCGTCCTCGTAGCCGAGGTCGGTGAGCGTCGAGGTCATCTCTGCCGCGGTCGGCTCATCGGCGTGGCGGACCTCCCACTCGGTGCCGCCGGTGAAGTCGATCGACGGTCGAAGGCCGCCCAGGACGATGAACAGCAACCCGGGAATGGTGAGGATCGCGCTGATCGCGAACCACAGGTTGCGCTTGCCGACGATGTCATACATCGCTCAGCGCTCCACGTGATAGAGCTCGAGCCGGCGGCCCCAGTTGGTGCGCGTCACGAACCGGAGCAGGGTGCGCGTCACCGTCACGGCGCTGAACATGCTGACCAGCACGCCGATGATGAGCACGAGCGCGAAGCCCTTGACGACCGTCGTGCCCTGCCAGTACAGCCATCCGGCGACCAGCAGCGACGCCACGTTGGAGTCGAGAATGCTCGACCAGGCGCGGTTGAATCCGGCCTCGATCGCCGGGCCGAGCGTCTTGCCGGCCCGAATCTCCTCCTTCATGCGCTCGAAGATGAGGATGTTCGCGTCGACCGCCATGCCGATGCTCAGGATGAAGGCCGCCACACCGGCCAGCGTCAGGGTCACACCGATGAGACGGAAGATGGCGTAGATCACCAGCGTGTAGAAGACGAGCGCCAGCGCGGCAAGCAATCCCGGCAGCCGGTAGTAAGCCACCATGAAGAGCATCACCAGCAGGAGCCCGACGGCGCCGGCGATCAGGGCCTGGACGAGAAAGTTGGCGCCGAGCGTCGGGTCCACGTCGTCGAAACCGATCTCGTTGAGCGAGACGGGCAGGGCACCGAAGCGAAGCGTGTTGAACAGGTTGGTCCGCTCCACTTCGTTCTCGGGCGTCGCCGTTCCGACCGTGATGATCGTCGTGCCGCCGCAGATGGCGTTGCCGATCTCGGGGACCGTGATGACGCGGCCGTCGAGCGCGATGGGTCCGGGGCGTTCGACGTTCGCGGTCGTGAACTGGCACCAGATATCGCTCCCGGCGTCCGAGAGCGCGAACGAGACGCCGATCTCGCTGCGCTGGCCGACATCCGGCGCGACGCTTCCCTGCTCGATCTCGCCGCCGTCGAATAGCTCTCGTACCGCTCCCTGTTCCAACAGCGGCCCGATGTCCTGGTCACGGGTGAGCTCCTGGCCCATCGGATCGATGAACTGGAGCTGGCCAGTCGATCCGACCAGCTGCCGAACCTGGTCGGGATCGCTCACGCCGGGCACCTCCACGACGATGCGCCGCGAGCCGTCGCCGGCGGTCTCGGTGCGCACCTGCGGCTCGCTCACGCCGATGCCCGCGACGCGACGCTCGATCGTGTCACGCGCGACCTCCACGTCCGCATCGGTGATCTCGGTCTCCGCCTGCGGCTCCACCTCGAGCGTGACACGCAGGCCGCCCTGCAGGTCGAGGCCGAGCACGGTGCGGAACTCGACCCCGGCGACCTCGTCGGGCAGCCATGAGAGGCCGAGGGTCGTGCGCGGCAGATCGATGAAGATCGCCAGCAGGGCGATGGCCCCGATGATCCACGGGGCGAGTCGACGCCAGGTCATGCTCGGTCGTATGTCCCTCAGAAACCGGGGGATGGCCCGCGCTCGGCTGAGCGGCGCGGACACGAAACACGCCGCTTCACCAGCGGCGGGCGGCGCCAGTATAGCCGACGCACGGGCCGTTGCCGCTCAGGCCAGCATTCCCTCACGGGCGAGCTGAGCCTTGAGGCGCTCCGCGAGGTCCCGGCTGATGCCGGGCGTGTTTGCCACCTCGTCCAGCGACGCCTCCTTGATCCGGCGCACGGAGCCGAACCGCTTGAGGAGCGCCTTCTTGCGGCCCGGACCGATCCCGGCGATGTCGTCCAGCTCGCTGCGCAACGCCCGCTTGCCACGGACGTCGCGGTGATAGGTGATGGCGAAGCGATGGGCCTCGTCGCGGATCCGCTGCACGAGGTAGAGCGCCTGCGAGCGTCGCGGCAGCACGACGGGTGCCGATTGATCGGGCAGGTGAAGCTCCTCGAAGCGCTTCGCCAGCCCGGAGAGTGGCACGTCGCCGATTCCGAGCTCCTCCATGACGCCGATCGCGGCCGAGAGCTGTCCCTTGCCGCCGTCGACGATCACCAGGTCCGGGATTGCCCAGCCCACCTCTCGCGGACGATCGGCGTCCTCCTCCGGCACCTCGTCGGCGCCAACTGCGTCGAGCGAAAGCGCCCCGGTCTCGGCTCGCAGCCGCGCGACCCGGCCGAATCGGCGGCGCAGCACCTCGGCCATCATCCGGAAATCGTCCGGGGTATCGCCCGATCGGATCCGGAAGCGCCGGTACTCCTTCGGCTCCGGCCGGCCATCGATGAAGACGACCATGCTGCCCACGGCGCTCGTGCCCTGGATGTTGCTCATGTCATAGCACTCGATCCGCTCGGGTGGCCGCGCCAGGCGCAACGCCGATGCGAGCTCGATGAGCGCCTCGTCGCGCCTGGCGGTATCGGCCAGCCACTCGGCTCGTTCGCGCGCGAGGGCCTCGACCGCGTTCCCGGTCGCCAACGCCACCAGGCGTCGCTTCTCGCCGCGTTCGGGAACCATGATCGTCACGCGCACGCCGCGCCGAGTTGCGAGATAGGTCGCGAGCTCGTCGGCCTCGGTCGGCATGATCGGCGTGAGGATGGCGCGCGGCAGGGCGTCGGTGCTGGCGTAGTACTGCTGGAGGAAGGAGCCGAGCACCTCGGCATCGGGGACGTCTCGCGCACCTTCCACGATGAAGTGCTCGCGGCCGATGAGCTTGCCGCCGCGGACCTGCATGACCTGCATGCAGGCATCGTCCTCCTCCCGCGCCATGCCGACGACGTCGTGCTCGGCGCGGCTGAAGGCGGCCATCTTCTGCTGCTCCATCGTGCGCTCGACGGCACGCAGCTTGTCGCGGGAGACGGCCGCCTGCTCATACCGCAGCGCCTCCGCGTTGGCGTTCATCTCGCGGCGCAGCTGCGCCGCAATCGGCTCCTGTCTGCCGTCCAGGAAGTCCACGATCTGGCCGATCGTCGCTCGGTAGTCCGGCTTCGGAATGGCCTCGATGCAGGGGCCCTGGCATCGGTTGATGTAGTAGAGCAGGCATGGTCGCTCGAGCACTCGCTTCCCTTCCGGGATGTCGAGGTTGCAGGTGCGGAACGGGAAGATCTTGCGCAACAGCTTGAGCGTCTCGTCGACGCTGGAGGCACTCGCATAGGGCCCGAAATAGCGGCTCCCGTCTCGAACGAGGCGCCGCGTGCGCACGATCCGGGGGAAGTCTTCGCCCAGCGTGATCTTGACGAACGGGTAGCTCTTGTCATCCCGCAGCCGGATGTTGAAGCGCGGCCGATGCTCCTTGATCAGGTTGCTCTCGAGGAGGTACGCCTCGCTCACAGTGTCGGTCACGATGTAGTCGACGTCGGCGACCTCGGTCACCATGCGGACGATTCGGGCATCCTCCGGACCGCGTGCCCCGAAGTACGACCGCACCCGGTTGCGCAGCGAGTCGGCCTTGCCGACGTACAGGACGCGGCCTTCGGCGTTCTTCATCAGGTACACGCCCGGCGCGA
>JBHENV010000018.1:0-2564 GCA_046261895.1 Candidatus Limnocylindria bacterium | reverse complement strand
TCGCGGCGCTCGGCCTGCTGATCGCCTTCTACTACGGGCTGACCGGCTTCGCCTGCGCGCTGTACTACCGCCGCGAGGGACGCCGATCGCTGAAGGGGCTGCTGTTCGCCGTGATCGCTCCCGCCGCCGGCGGCGTCGTCCTCACGTGGGTGCTCGTCAAGTCCGTGATCGACCTGTCGGACCCGGCGAACTCCGAGTCGGCGACGCCTGGTTGGGGCTCGGGCCGCCGCTCGTCCTCGGCATCGGCCTGATGGTGCTCGGGGCGACGCTGATGACCGTCTGGAGCCGCCGCGAGCGGGCGTTCTTCCAGCGCCGGGCCGAGGTGTTCCGCGATGCCGGGTAACCCGACGCGCGTGCCGAGGTCAACCAGGGGTGGCGAGAAGTTTCGTACAGAAAACCGGGTTAGCGCCGGCGCGGGTTGTGGCCGGCGCGCCGCGGCGGGGACGGGTAGCGCCATCATCGGCGCGAAATCCAACGCTTGGTATTTGTCGCCACTCAGGGCCGAGGAGGTGCGCGCCTCCCCTCAGCCCCTGCTTGTGGCGAGTTGCAGGACGCTCAGGTCGTTGGTCGACAGACCTGCATCGCCGTGGTTGCGGTGCTGAGGTGAGATGTGCGGTCGCCCGCGAGATTGATTCCGCGGGGGGCTCATACGGCGAGGGCTGCGAAGAGGCGTGTTGGGCGTCCGAGGCAGCACGGCCAGATCTATCGGCTTGTCACTCGTCGAGGAACCAGCCTGATGGCGCGAGCTCGGCGCCGAGGCGCGGGGCGTACTGGCCGAGGAACACTTGGTTGACGAGTTCGCGGCGGCTGCTCACGCCGGACTTCTCGAAGACCGACTTGAGGTGGTCCTGGACGGTGTAGGCCGACAGGTGAAGCGTGGTGGCGATCTGCTTGGTGTCGATGCCGCGGAGCACGAGCTCGATCACGTCGCGCTCGCGCGGCGTGAGGTCGAAGGCGGCGACGACGAGCGGCATGATCTCCGGTGGGCGGGCCTCCTCGATCGTGAGGACGACGTTGCCGGTGGCGCCGTCGGCGTCCGACAGCGGTGATGCGTGCAGCACGAGCCATTGGCCGCTGGGCAGCTGCACCCGGTTGCGCGGGAGAGTGTTGGTCAGGCCGGCGGCGAAGCGTCGTGCGCCGGCGACGAGCGCTCCGATGATCGCCATCGGCGTGACGGCGTGGCTGGTCAGGCCGAGCTCGTCGAGCCGGGCTTGGGCGCCGGCGCTGACCTGGCTGATCTGGTCGTCGGCGTCGACGACGATCACCGCCGGGCCGGTGGTGTGCGCCGGGGGTGGGGTGAGCGCCAGCCGGGTGAGGATTCCCGCCCGTAGACCGGCGGCGAAGGATTCGGAGACGGATGCGACGAAAGCGACGTCCTCGGCGTCGAACGGCTCCTCGCCGAACCACGCGATCCCGCCCCACACGCGGCCGCCCACGCGGGCGACGAGCCGCAGCTCGTCGGCGCAGCCGAAATGGGGGATGATGAGGTCTCGCATCCGCGGCGAGCGCTGCACATCGCCGCCCGTCGACAGATGCACACCGGCGGCGGGCACGTCGGCGTGCGCCAGCTCTGTCAAGCTGGTCGGCTCGACCTGCCCGTACTCGACGAGTCCCCACTCCTGGTCGTGCTCGTCGTTGTCGGCGAGCTCTCCGTACTTGTAACCGCCGGTGAGGAGGTTGGTCGCGGGGTCGAGCGTCGCCACGCAGCTGGCGCAGGAGCGCACGGCCCGCCGCAGCGACTCGTCGACCTCGGCGCAGAAGGTGGCGATGTCCAGCCCTCCGCGAGCTAGGACCTCGACGTCGCGACGCACGCGCTCAGCTGTCAGCTGACTCCCCACACGGCCAGCATGACGGGCGGTCGGCGCGCCCGCCACCCCAGTGTTCTGGGGGGTCGCCTGGGTCCCTCATGGTTGCTCGCAAGACCCAGTGAAAGTGGGATGGCGGCGACGGTCGGGTCGGAGAACACTCGTCGAACACCCAAACCCTAGGAGGAGACGATGCCGCACGAAGCCATCTGGTTCCTGAACGAACTCGTCGAGGTCCTGATCGACGGCGCGGACACCGGCGGCGCCTACGACGTGGTCACGTTCACGTCGCCGCCGGGTGACATGCCGCCGCCGCACATCCATGCCAACGAGTCCGAGGGGGTCCTCGTGCTCGAGGGCGAGCTGACATTGCACACCGCCGCCGGCCCCCATGCGGTGCGAGCCGGGGAGGCGGGTCACCTGCCGCTCGGCGAACCGCACACCGGCGAGGTGACGAGTCCAGGCCCGGCGCGCTACACGGTGATCGGGGTGCCGGCGGGGTTCGTGGACTTCGTCCGCGCCCTCGGGACGCCCGCGCAGCGACTCGAGCTACCCGTCGAGAACGGCGAGCCGGACCTCGAGCGGCTCGAACGGATCGCGCTGGAGCACGGCATCAGCTTCGTCGGACCACCGGGCAGCCTTCCCATCGAGCTGACCGACCGGGCGACGCTGTGAGAATGGACAGCGCGCAATCCCGGGATCGCTCGCGGCGTCGCGGCGGCGGACGCCGTGATGTCCGCGCCGTGCTGTCGCTGCGCG
>JBHENV010000017.1:0-5720 GCA_046261895.1 Candidatus Limnocylindria bacterium | reverse complement strand
CCGGCGCCGCAGCCAGAGCTCGTGATGCGTGCCGTGCTGGCTACGGCCGACTCGGCGAGCGCTCGAGCCTCGGCATCGGCCGGCAGGTCGACCGGGGCGGCCGGGATCGGCTCGAAGCCGGCGAAGAGCGGCGGGAGATCGGTCGTGTCGAGCAGTGCGAGGAGCCGTCCCGCGATGACGGTCGGTTGCGGTAGACGCTCGCTTGACAGGCGCAGCGCCGTCGAATCTCGTGCGGCGTTCGCGAGCGTCGGAGCCATCCCCACGGCCAGCATGCCGCCGACAAGCCACACGAGCACCACGATGTGCGCGACGCCGACCACGGCCCCGCCCAGCGCGTCGAGCGGCCGCAACCCGGCCAGGCGAATGCCGTGGCTCATCGATGCGCCCACCGCCGCCCCGGTCGCCTCGCCGACGATCACGAAGGCCCCGAACATCAGCAGCGTGGCGATGGCGCGCATCGGCTGCTCGATTGCCGCGAGCTGATCGCGGAAGAGGGTCGCCATCAGGATCGCCAGCCCGAAGCCGATCGCGGCGCCGATGAGGCCGAGAACGGGACCGAGGAACCCTGCCCGCGCCCCGGCGATCAGTCCGATCAGGAGCAGGACGAGCACGCCGGCATCGATGACGTTCATGGGATGCGCAGCCTAGCGGCTACGCGGATCGGCGGCGAAACGCGAACCAGGACACGCCGATCACGCCAAACCCGACGAGTGCGATCCCGAGAAGCATGACCGGTGGGTCGGCGTTGATGGCGGGGTCCGCCAGGACCCGCGCGTCGGCGGGGCGAAGCGCCGCCGGCTCATCGGTCCATTCGGTGGTTGCCGTGCAGATGTGGTCGCGCAGTATGCCTCGCCGACATCGGCCACCTCGCCGACGAACGCAATATCGGCGTTCGGAAGGAGCTCGGCGGCGTGCCGGCCGGCTGACAGTCGGCGGCGACCACGGCCGGGGCGAGGAGGGCGCAGGAGGCAACGATGGCGGAGAGCAGGCGTCGATCGAGCATGGGACCCGGTGTAGAGTATCGGCTCCATTCAGACGTCATTGAGAGCCGATTCGGCTCTGCGGAGGATGAACTCATGGCGCGAAACGTTCGGGCGGCGTTGCTCCAGGCGGAGTGGACGGGGGACAAGGAATCGATGATCGCGAAGCACGTCACGTACGCGCGCCAGGCAGCCGAGCAGGGCGCGAAGGTCATGTGCTTCCAGGAGCTCTTCTACGGCCCGTACTTCTGCCAGGTCCAGGACCCGCAGTACTTCAGCTACACCGAGCACATCCCGGACGGCCCGACCACGAAGCGGATGCAGGAGCTGGCGCGCGAGACCGGGATGGTCCTCATCGTGCCGATGTACGAGGAGGACGAGCACGCCCAGGGGATCTACTACAACACGGCGGCGGTGATCGACGCCGACGGCACGTACCTGGGCAAGTACCGCAAGACCCACATCCCGCAGGTCAAGGGCTTCTGGGAGAAGTTCTACTTCCGCCCCGGCAACATGGGGTATCCGGTGTTCGACACGGCTGTCGGCAAGGTCGGGGTCTACATCTGCTATGACCGCCACTTCCCGGAGGGCGCGAGGGCGCTGGGCCTGAACGGCGCGGAGATGGTCTTCATTCCATCCGCCACATCACGCGGATTGAGCGAATACCTGTGGCGGATTGAGCAGGTTTCGCACGCCGTCGCCAACGGCTACTACGTCGGCACCATCAACCGGGTCGGGATCGAGCCGCTCGGCGACAACGACTTCTACGGCCAGTCCTACTTCGCCGATCCGCGCGGTCAGTTCGTCGGCGATGTCGGGGATGCGCACGACGAAGAGCTGATCGTCCGCGACCTCGACCTCGACAAGGTCACCGAGGTTCGGCAGCTCTGGCAGTTCTATCGCGACCGACGCCCGGACGCTTACGACGACCTCGTCCGACCGTAGCGGTTGCTAGCGATGAGATACGGGATCACGCTCAAGCCGGATCATCGGTTCGACCGTTCGGTCGAGCTGGCGAAGCGGGCGGAGAGCAACGGCTTCGCGTACGGCTGGATGTTCGACAGCCACGTCCTCTGGCGCGACCCGTATCCGCTGCTGACCCTCATGGGCGCCGCCACGACCGAGATGCGCCTCGGCACCTGCGTCACCAACCCCGCCACCCGCGACATCACGGTCACGGCCTCGGCGCTGGCGACGCTCAACGAGGTCACCGGCGGCCGGATGGACCTGGGCATCGGCCGGGGTGACTCCGCCCGGCGGGTGATGGGCAAGAAGCCGACGACGGTTGCCTACCTGGAGGAGTGCTGTCACGTCGTCCGATCGTTGACCGCGGGCGAGGCGATCACCGTCGACGGCACCGAGATCCAGATGCCATGGGCGACCCACGGTCCGGTTCCGATCTGGGTCGCGGGCTATGGACCGATGGCGCTCGCTGCCGCCGGCCGCGTCGCGGACGGGATCATTCTCCAGCTCGCCGATCCGGACATCATCCGTTGGTGCATGGGCTTCGTCCGCGCCTCGGCGGAGGAGGCGGGGCGCGACCCGGATGCGATCGAGGTGATGGCCGCCGCGCCGGCTTATGTCAGCGGCGACGTCGCCATTGCCCGCGACCGCGTCCGCTGGTTTCCGGCCCTCGTCAGCAATCACGTGGTCGATCTCATCAACAAATACCCGAAGGACGAGCTGCCCGAGGCGCTCTGGAGATATGTCGAGAGCCGCGAGGGCTACAACTACCTTCATCACGCCGAGGTCGGCAGCGACAACGCGCGGTTCGTGTCCGACGAGATCACGGATCAGTTCGCGCTGGTGGGTCCGGCGCAGGCGCACCGCGAGCGTCTCGAGCAGCTCCGTGAGGCGGGCGTCACGCAGTTCAATATCTACCTGATGAACGGCGAGGAGGAGAGCTGCCTCGACGCCTATGGCCGCGACATCATCGGCAACCTCGCGGCGACCAACGCCTGACGCTCTGCATTCGCACCCGATACCTGACAGATCCTGTCAGGTCGCCCGCGGTAGCATCGGGGCATGACCGTCGCAATCAACTCGCTCACCGCCGACTGCCACGATCCGAGATTCATGCGAAATCCGGACGGCAAGGTCGCCAAGAATCGGTGGCACTTCGGCCTGGCGCCGGATGACGAGGCCGCGGAGGTGGCCAGGCTCGAGGGGCTCGGCGCGCGGCGCGCCGACATCGGCCAGGGAGAGGTCTCATGGGTCGTCATGAAGGACGTGGAGCGCAACCACTTCTGCGTCCTGAAGTCACTGCCGAATGATGGAGACGCCTGATGAAGATCGGTTTCGTGGCTGGATTCGGACCGATCATCCGCGACGCCGATGCGGCTCATGCCTTTTGGCGCGACGGTCTCGGCATGGAGTTCGAGGAGCCGGCGCCGGGCTACTTCACGAACGACAGCCTGGACGGCGTGAAAGCCTTCGCCATGTGGCCGCTCACACAGGCGGCGGAGGCGACCTTCGGCTCGCCCGAATGGCCGGCCGACCTGCCGACGCCGCAGGCCTGGCTGGAGCTCGACGTCGATTCTGCCGAGGCCGTGACCGCTGCGATCGCTGAGATGGCCGGCGCGGGGCACCGGGTGCTGCGCGATGCTCACGAGGAGCCGTGGGGCCAGACGACGGCCCGGCTGGTCAGCCCCGAGGGACTGCTCATCGGCATCACCTACACGCCCTGGATGCACGACCGATCGGACGAGCAGATCACCGAGTCGTAGAAGATCAGCCGCTCGCGGCTCGGTCGGCAGCCTTCTTGGCGCGTTTCGTTGCCTGGTATTCGGCGAGCGCTTGGGGTGAATCCACGTCGCCGAGCGTCGGGTGCGCCGGTAGCGCCTCGTCCAGGCCCGGAAGCTCGACGCCGAGGCGCTTGCCGAGGACGGCCAGCAGAGACGCCGACTTCATCTCGCCAAAGCCAGGAAGTGCGGCGATGCGCTGCTGTAGATCCGCAGCGTCTGACGCATCGGTCCAGAGGCGAGCGGCGTCTCCGTCAAACGTGTTTGTTACGTATGCGGACAGCTCCTGGACCCTCTTCGCCATAGCGCCCGGGAAGCGGTGGATCGCCGGCGGACCCTTGGACGCTGCCTCCAGCCTCGCCGGATCGATCGCCGCCAACTCGCGTGCATCGAGGGTGCCCAGCCGTTCGAGCAGCACCTTCGGACCGGAGAATGCCTTTTGCACCGGGACCTGCTGGTCGAGCGCGAAACCGATGAGGAGCGCCATCGGCTCGCTCACCAGCAACCGATCGGCCTCGTCGTCGCCGGTGAGATGGAGTCGATCGGTCGTCATGTGGAGAATGGTACGCCAGCGGGTCAGGGGAGCGGCGGTATCGAGCCGGCCCACGCGGCGCACCAGGGGATGGCGGCGCTAGGATGTGCGCTCCATGGCCTCGGGTTCCCGAGCAGCGCTTCGACGAGGAGGACCGATGCGGACGTTGATCAAGGGTGGAACCATCGTTAACGCCGATGCCACCACCATGGCTGACGTGCTGATCGATGGCGAGCGCATCGCGCTCATCGGGACCGACCTGGAGAGCGGGGCGGATCGCACCGTCGATGCCCGCGGCCGGTGGGTGATTCCCGGCGCGATCGACGTCCACACCCACATGGAGCTCCCGTTCGGTGGCACCTTCGCCAAGGACACGTTCGAGACCGGCACGCGGGCCGCGGCGTTCGGCGGAACGACCACGATCATCGATTTCGCGGTGCAGTCGAAGGGCAAGAGCCTGCGAGAGGGCCTCGACGCCTGGCACGCCAAGGCCGAGGGAAAGGCGGCCATCGACTACGGCTTCCACATGATCATGTCGGACGTCACCGATGGCACGCTAGCCGAGATGGACCAGCTCGTCGCCGAGGGCGTCACCGACTTCAAGCTCTTCACCGCCTATCCGGGCGTCTTCTACTCCGACGACGGGGCGATCTTCCGTGCCATGCAGCAGACCGCCACGAACGGTGGCCTGATCCTGATGCACGCCGAGAACGGGATGGCGATCGACGTCGTGGCCGCCCAAAATGTGGCGGCCGGCAACACCGATCCGTACTACCACGGCACCTCCCGCTCGCCGGTCATGGAGGGCGAGGCGACGAACCGGGTCATCCGCCTGTCGGAGGTGGCGGGCGTGCCCGTGTACATCGTCCACCTGAGCGCAATCGAGGCCCTCAACGAGGTGCGGCGCGCGCGCGACGAGGGCCTGCCGGCCTACGCCGAGACCTGCCCGCAGTACCTGTTCCTGACGCTCGAGGACATGGGCAACGGCTTCGAGGGCGCCAAGTTCGTGTGCTCGCCACCGCTGCGACCCGCCGAGCATGCCGCCGAGCTGTGGAAGGGACTCGCCAAGGACGACCTGCAGGTCGTCTCGACCGATCACTGCCCGTTCGACTTCCACGGCCAGAAGGACCTCGGTCAGGGTGACTTCCGCAACGTCCCCAACGGTCTCCCGGGTGTCGAGGATCGCGTCAACCTGCTTCACTCCGGCGGCGTCGTGGATGGCTACCTGACTCCCAATCGCTGGGTCGAGGTCACCAGCGCGGCACCGGCACGGATGTTCGGCCTGGAGGGTCGCAAGGGGGTGGTCAATGTTGGCGCCGATGCGGATCTCGTCATCTACAACCCCGAGGCGAGGCACACCATCAGCGCGGACACCCACCACATGGACGTCGACTACTCCTGCTACGAGGGCCGCGAGGTGACCGGCCGCGCCGAGATCGTCCTGTCGCGCGGCAAGGTGATCGTCGA
>JBHENV010000016.1:0-6214 GCA_046261895.1 Candidatus Limnocylindria bacterium | reverse complement strand
GGCTCCGCCTCGAGGCCCTCGAGAAGGTCGGTCTCGCGTACCGATCCATCGGGCTCGAGCCGGAGGGTCCGCAGCTGCCATGGTTTGAACGCGACATCGAACCCGATGCCCCATCGGGGAAGGTCGATGCGAGCGTCGGCGGAGCGGCCCCATGACTCCCACGCCCGGATCACGAGGGCATCGCCCTCCTCCGCGTGCTTGAGCACCGCGATCACCACGCCCGGCGCGTCGCACGTCACGAATGCCGCCGAGCCCGGCAGCGGGCCGGGGTGGGAGGTCTCCAGGACGACGATCGGCTCGCAGTTGAGCTCAGCCGCGTGCCGGACTGTGCCACCATCGCGCCAGCCCTCGGCGTGCGGAAGGATGGCGTAGCGGAAGGTCTGGAGTCCCTGGTCGGTGAACGGGTAGACGCCGTCTGCCTCGGGCACGAATGGGTCGTGCCAGGCGTAGATCGGCGAGCGGAGCACCGTCATGCCGATCTCGTTGCCGAGCACGTCGCTCGAATACTTGCCATCGTTGAGGATGCTCACGCCACCGTCGGCGCCGCTGACGTCCAGCCACCGCTGCCCTGGCCGCTCAGCACTATCGGTCGGGCGCTCGACGACACCGTAGCTCGTCTCCCACGTCGCTACGGGATCGGGCACGGCGATCGGAAAGCGCAGCTTGAGGATCTCGTTGTGCCCTCGCCAGTCGACCGTCACCCCCACGTCGATGCGGTCGTGGTCGCGGTGCAGGGTGTAGTCGCTCACGAGGCGCGATCCGTCCGGGCGGCGGGTCGTCTCGGCGCGGATGGTCGCCCGCAACGGCCCGTCGTCGATCAGCCGCACGCGATCCGCCTCGAAGCACTCGATCCCCTGCCCGTACCTCGTCACGCCATGGCCCCAGGTGTCTGACGCATCCTCGGCCACGACCGCCCGGGCGGCCCTCCCCTCGAAGACCGACCGATCGGTGCGACGATCGACGAGGGCTGCGATGTCGCCCCGTACCCGACTCACCTCGAGCCGCCAGCGGCCGCTCTCGATCGTCGTGTCGGTGGCTCGCAGGTCGGGGGGCGCCTTCGGTCCCGTGGCGCCCGGCGAGGGCACCCGACCATCGAGGAGCTGCCTGGTGGTGGCGCCCTCGGACTGCGTCGGACTGATCTCAACCCCGGACTCCCCGACCGCCGCCGCCGTCTCGTGCCACTCGAAGCCTGGATCGCTCGGCACCAGCAGAAAGCGGTGGTACCCGAGCGAGGGCAGACGCGCCATGAACACGATCCGGTGTCTCCCTCTGCTGGTCGCGAGCGGGCGCACCTCCTGATAGGGGATCTCGGCTCCCGTTTCGTCGAGCAGGCGACCGCCCTCGGCGTGGCGGCCGACCTCCACCTCCACCGGGCGGACCGAGGACCACGCGTGCGGGTTGAAGACCACGATCGGCCGAGCCCCGTCCGGGCCGCGCGTGTCGATGGCCCAGCTGATCGCCTGGACGCTGTTGGTGAGTGCTCGGTCGGCGATGGCCATCGACTCCCCGATCTGTGACCGGGCATCCTCGTAGGCGGGCTCGATACTCGTCCCGGCCAGGATGTCGTGGTACTGGTTGAACAGCAGCGGGCGCCATGCGTTCGACAGATCCGCCGGGTATCCCTGCAGGGCCTCGCGATGTGCGATGGACGACCACCGCTCGGCCGCACCGAGGAGCTCCTCCGCCTGGCGATTCCAGCGCTTGATTGCCGACACCGCGGCATAGCACCCGATTGCGTGGTGCTGAAGCTCATCGCGGACGACCGGGATGCCCTCCGTACCATCAACCTCACCGAAGAAGGCCGATGGCCAGGAATGGTGCAGCGTCGGCAGGTCGGGCTCCTCCCCCATCCGGCGGATGGCCTCGATGTTCGCCCTGGTCGGCCCGCCGCCGTGGTTGCCGACCCCGTAGAAGCAGAGGAGCGCCTCGTTCCCGTCCACGTACCGATCGAGGTGGCGACGGACGTGCTCGGTGAGGTCGCCCCACACGGTGTAGCCGAAATTGATGCGGAAGGCGAGCACGCGAGCACCGTCGCCGGACTCCCACCAGAACAGGTTCCCCGGCAGCTCCTTCTCGTGCGGCTCCGGACGCAGGAAGGTGTAGGCGCTCAGCCGCGATCCGCGCAGGATCTGTGGGAGCGATCCGGCATGTCCGAAGGCGTCGGGGTTGTAGCCCACGGTCGCGATCCTGCCGAAGCGCGACGCGAAGTAGTGCTGCCCCGCCAGCCCCTGTCGCACGAACGACTCGCCCGACGGGATGTTGCAGTCCGGCTCCACCCACCAGCCGCCGGTGATGCGCCAGCGACCCTCCGCCACACGCTGGCGGATCTCCTTGAACATGCTCGGCTCGTTCTCCTCCACCCATGCGTAATACGCCGCGGACGAGCAGGTGAAGACGAATTCGGGATATTCGACCATGCGGTCGAGGGCAGACCGGAACGTGGCCTTGACCTCCGCGAAGCCTTCCTCCCAGGGCCAGAGCCAGACCGGGTCGATGTGCGAGTTGCCGATCATGTGCAGCACGCGCTGCGCCGGATCGCTCGCGGTCACGCGGCGTCCCCTCCCGCCGCAACCCACTCGTCGATCGCCACGCAGACCGTGTGCATGGCGAGGGTGTGCACTTCCTGGATGCGGGCCGTCGTGGACGACGGAACCGCCAGCACGAGGTCGGCGGCATCGCCCGCCGGCCCCGGATCATGACCGGTCCATGCGATCGCCAGAGCGCCTCCCTCGCGCGCGGCGCGAAGCCCCCGAATGACGTTCTCGCTGCGTCCGCTGGTGGTCATCCCGAGGACCACGTCGTCCGGGCCGGCATGGGCGGTCACCTGGCGGGCGAAGACGTCCTCGTAGCTGAAGTCGTTCGCGATGCAGGTCACCACCGATGCATCGCTGGTCAGGGCGATCGCCGGCAGCGGACGGCGGTCGGCACGGAACCGGCCCAGGAGCTCGCCGGCGAAGTGCTGGGCGTCCGCGGCGCTGCCCCCGTTGCCGAAGACGATCAGCGTGCCGCCGCGCCCGAGGGCGTCGCACACTTCCTGCGCCATGTGCGCGAGCGTCGGCAGCAGTGAGGTGGCCGCTGTCACGACGCGCATGTGCTCGTCCCACTCGAGGCGGTACGTGTCGACGTCAGACATCGCTCGCCCGGGACCTGGAGCCATGCAGCGACGGCATCGGCTCGAGCCGGTCGAGCGCGACCGCCACAGCCCCGAGCACACCGGTCATCGTCCCGAGCTCCGCCGGCACCACCTCGACGACTTCGCCGAGCCATGGCATCGTGCGTTCGGCGACGATTCGGCGCACGGGGCCGAACAGCATATCGCCGGCCCCGGTGACTCCGCCGCCGAGAATCACCAGCCGCGGGTTGAACGCGTGGATGATGCTCACGACTCCGCCGCCGAGCAGCTCCATCGTTTCCGCCCACAGCGACGAGGCCAACGGGTCGCCATCACGAGCGGCAGCCACCACATCCTCGGCTCGGATCTGGGTCGCATCGCGCTCGGCAAGCAGACCGGAGGGATCGGCCACGAGAGCGTCGCGCGCCCGCGCCGCAATGCTCGTGCCCGAACAGTAGGTCTCGATGCAGCCGTTCGAGCCGCAATGACAGGACCGGCCACCGACGCGAACACTGATGTGCCCCAGCTCTCCGCCGTTGCCGTTCTCGCCGTGGTACAGCCGATCGTCCAGGATGAGACCGCCGCCCACGCCGGTCGAGATGGTGAGGTACACGAAGTTCCGTACGCCGCGTCCCGCCCCGAAGCGCTGCTCACCGAGAGCCGCGGCGTTCGCATCGTTGTCCACGAAGGTCGGCCGGCCCAGCGCCGACTCGATGCGCGTCACCAGCGGAATGTCGATCCAGCCGGGCATGTTCAGCGCGTTGCGGATCACGCCTCTCCATGGATCGAGCGGTCCGCCGCAGCCGATCCCCACCGCGTCCAGGTGATCCGTCGACCACCCCGCATCGGACACCACCTCGCGGGCGCGCTCGATGATGCGATCGATCATGGCGTCCGGACCGTCCTCGGCGTGGCTCGGCTCGCGGACTTCCGCCATCACGCGACCATCCGGCATCACCACCCCGAAAACGAGCTTCGTGCCGCCGATGTCGATTCCCAACATCGGCGCCCCGTCGTCCGTCACCTCGGCGGAGGCGCAGGCAACGGGCCTGCGGAGCCATCCGCACTCGCGGATCGGATTGCCAGGGGGACCTGGCTCATGGGGCGGGAACTGCTCCTCGACACGGTCCGCCTATCGTAGATGCTCCGGCGTTCGGCGATAACCGCCCCTGTGCTACGGTCGCCGCCGATGACCACGAACCCGCACGACCTGGGTGATCGGACGTGAGCGACTGGTGGCGCCGCGGCGTGATCTACCAGATCTACCCGCGCTCGTTCGCCGATACGAACGGCGACGGCATCGGTGACCTGGGGGGCATCGTCGAGCGGCTCGATCACCTGCGCGGGACCACGGCATCGCTCGGGGTCGACGCCATCTGGATGAGCCCGATCTACCCGTCGCCGCTCGCCGACTTTGGCTACGACGTCAGCGACTACATGGCGATCGACCCCGTCTTCGGCGACCTTGGCACCTTCGATCGCCTGGTCGCCGAGTCCCACCGGCGAGGGCTGCGCGTCCTCCTAGACCTGGTGCCGTGCCATACCTCGGTCGAGCATCCCTGGTTCATGGCCTCCCGGTCGTCGCGCCGCGATCCGCGGCGTGACTGGTACGTGTGGGCGGACCCCGCTCCGGACGGGGGCGTCCCGAACAACTGGTTGAGCGTGTTCGGCGGCCCCGCCTGGCAGCTCGACGAAGCGACCGGCCAGTACTACCTCCATTCGTTCTACCCGGAGCAGCCCGATCTCAACTGGCGCAACCCGGCGCTCGCCGATGCCTTTGGCGAGATCCTTCGCTTCTGGCGCGCGCGTGGCGTCGACGGCTTCCGGATCGACGCCATCGATCGTGCGGTCAAGGACCGGCACCTCCGCGACAACCCGCCGGCCGCCGGGATCTTTCTGCCGCGCCTGCCCGAGCGGCATCGCCACCAGCTGCGCCTTTGGAACAAGGATCGCCCGGAGGTGATCGAGGTCGTTCGCTCCCTGCGGGCGGCCACGGAGTCCGCGGGCGAGCCGGGCGCGCTGCTCATCGGCGAGTCCTACATCCCGATCGAGCGCATGGCGCGCTACCTCGGCGACGGGCCCGGTGACGCGTTCGACCTGGTCTTCGACTTCGACTTCCTCTTCGCCGGCTGGGACGCGCCGAAGCTGCGCGCGAGCATCGAGAGCGCGGAGGCGCTGCTTCCGGACCACGGCTGGCCCTGCCGCATGCTGTCGAGCCACGACGTGGCCCGCCATGCGACCCGCTTCGGGGCCGATACCGTCCGCGCTGCCGCGCTGCTGCTCATCACCCTCCGTGGCACACCGGTGCTCTACATGGGAGAGGAGATCGGCATGCTCGACGTGGCGCCCGGCGAGTCAGGCGGCCTCGATCGAAGCGGTCGAGACTCCTCCCGTTCGCCGATGCACTGGGAGCGGACACCGGGAGGAGGGTTCTCGACCGGAACGCCCTGGCTGGCGCACGGGGACACCGCCGCCTGCAACGTTGCCGATCAACGGGCCGATCCGCACTCGACGCTAGCGCTCTACCGTGATCTGATCGCGCTGCGCCACGACGTCGAAGCGATCGGGGCGGGCGACCAGCGCGCGATCGATCTGCCTCCGGATGCGCCTGCGCTCGCCTTCGTCCGGACCTCGGGCGGGCAGCGCGCCGTGGTCGTCGTGAACTGCGGCCGGGTCGACCTCGAGCTGGATCTGGCGACCGCAGGGCGTGGGCGCCTGCCGGCGATCGGCCAGCTGGCGATCAGCACCAGTTCGGAGCGACCCCCGGGTGAGCAGGTTCCGCTGAGCGCGGTGGTGCTGGCGCCCCACGAGGCCATTGTCGTGCATCTCGACGATCAGGGCTCCACCTCTCGCACCCGATCGGCCACGTTGACCACGTAGTCCGCGACGGCCAGGACCACGATGCTCGGCAGGAAGAGCGCCGGCGCGATCAGCTGGACCGAGGCCACCAGGGCCAGGACCGCGAGGAGGCCCAGGACGGCCAGCTGCATTGGACGGAGGACCACGACGGCGAGCGCCAGGCGCAGCTGCTGGGTGATTGACGCGTCCCGGCGCGGGTCGCACACGACGGGCCACAGCGTGAGCGCGTAGACGGACGTGCCG
>JBHENV010000015.1:0-6431 GCA_046261895.1 Candidatus Limnocylindria bacterium | reverse complement strand
GCGAGGAGGCCCAGGACGGCCAGCTGCATTGGACGGAGGACCACGACGGCGAGCGCCAGGCGCAGCTGCTGGGTGATTGACGCGTCCCGGCGCGGGTCGCACACGACGGGCCACAGCGTGAGCGCGTAGACGGACGTGCCGATCGCCACGTACCCCGACACGACGAGCGACAGGATGCCCGGCACGCCTCCGATCTCGCCGGCCAGCGAAAGGTTGAGCAGGGCCAGCCCGAGGAGTACGAGCTGGGCGGCGGCGAGGGCCAGCTTGCGTCCGGCACGGCGGAGCAGCTCCTCGCCGACCATCGGCCAGCGCGGTGTTCCTCCCCGCGCGGCGGCCACCGCCAGCCGGCACAGGACGGCGGTCGGCAGTGCCAGCAGTGGCGCGAGGAGAAGCGCAACGGGCACCACGGCGACGAGACCGCCCAGAGCGGCGACGGCGATCACCAGCGCGACGTTGAGCACGAGGAAGAGAACGACCTCGTCGACGTATGCGGCGAACGCCGTGCGGATCGATCGGGCGAGCCCGATCGGCCGGAGCTCTTCCGGCGCCTCGTCGCGCCGCATCGTCCTCCCGCTCAGCGCCCGGTGGACCCGGTGGTGGCGATCCCCTCGAGGAAGTATCGCTGTCCCAGGAAGAAGATGATCAGCATCGGCACGGTGACGATCACTCCGCCCACCGCCAGCAGCTCGAAGTGGCGCTCGCCACCGATCGACGGACTGTCGATCACCGCCTTCAGGCCGCGCGGCAGCGTGTAGAGCCCGACATCGCGGATGAAGATGAGCGGCTTCACGAGGTCGGTCCAGGCCGCCTTCAGCTCGAACACGAAGACCACGATCAGGGCAGCACGCGTCAAGGGTAGGGCGACCGACCACCACATGCGCAGGTAATTGGCGCCGTCGACGCGCGCCGCATCGAACAGCTCGCGCGGCAGGCCAAGGAAGAACTGGCGCAGCAGGAAGATGTAGAACGGCGACGCGAACAGGTTGCCGGCCCACAGCGGAACGTGGGTATTGGTCCAGCCCAGCGCATCCCAGATCAGGAAGGTCGGGATCATGGTGACCGCGCCGGGCAGCATCATGCTGGCCAGCACGATGGCAAAGACGGCGCCGCGGTACGGGAAGCGGAAGTACGCGAACGCGAAGGCGACCAGGGCGGAGCTGATCGTCACGGTCACCGCCGCGAGCAGCGACACGTAGGTGCTGTTCCAGGTCCAGGCGCCCATCTGGGTCAGGTTGAACAGCTCGGGGTAGTTCTCCCACACGATCGGGCTTGGAATCAGCTCGCCGTTGAAGACGTCGGCACCCGGTTTCAGCGATGCAGACACGAGCCAGATGAACGGGTAGATGAAGAGCACCGTGAATCCCAGGAGCACGGCCAGGAATCCGATGCGTGACACCACGCCGCGGACCGGATTCCGCGACTGTGTCGCGACGACTTCGGCCGGGCGGTCGATGCCCGGCACGAATGACCGGTCGGCATGCGAATCGGTGGCCATGCCTACTCTCCCTCGTAGTACACGAAGCGCTTGCTGAGGCGAATCTGGATGAGCGTGATGGCCAGGATCACCACGAAGAGCACCCACGCCAGGGCGGACGCATAGCCCATCTCGAAGAATTCGAACGCATTACGGAAGAGGTAGATCACATAGAACAGGGCGGCTCGTTCGGAGCCGGAGCTCATGCCCTGCTGCGTCCCGTAGAACATTGTGTAGACCTCGCTGAAGAGCTGCAGCGAGGCGATGGTGTTGATGACGATGATGAAGAAGAGCGCGCCGCTGATCATCGGCACGGTGACGTTCATGAATTGCTGCCAGCGGCTGGCGCCGTCGATCCGGGCGGCCTCGTAGAGTTCCGTCGGCACGTTCCGCAGCGCGGCGAACAGGATGATGACGCTGCCGCCGATGCTCCACAGCATCATGAGCACGATGCCGTTCTTGACCCAGGCGGGATCGTTGAGCCAGCTCGGACCGTCGATTCCGAAGGTGCTCACGAACTGGTTGAGGATGCCGCTCTGCCCGTTCAGGATGAGGAGAAAGAGCGTGCCGACGGCGACGGACGGGGTCAGGTTCGGCAGGTAGAAGGCCGTCCGGAAGAATCCCGCCCAGCGGCCACCGACGCCGTTGAGGATCGTGGCGAGGAAGATGCTGAGTGCCACGCTGAGTGGAACGTACAGAACCGTGAAGTAGAGCGTGTTGAAGAGCGACAGCGAGACGCGCGGGTCCCCCACCATCTCGATGTAGTTCTCGACGCCGATGAAGTTGCCCACGTCGGTGAGCGGGTCGTAGTCGGTGAAGCTGAGCCACAGGCTCCAGCCCATCGGGATGATGGTGAAGACGATCAGCCCGACGATCCATGGGCTCAGGAAGAGCAGGACCCATGGGACGACCTGCCGTTCCGATGCCGTCCAGCGTCGAAAGCGGCGACGCTGGACGGCAGGCTGCGCGGTCATGACGCGACCATCAGTTCACGGTCGGCTGCTATGGAGCCGCCGAGTCGATGGCGTCCTGGGCCTCCTGATCGGCGGCCTGGAGCGCCTCTTCGGGAGAGGCCGCGCCGGTGAGGGCCTGGTCTACCGCGTCGACCACGATCTGCCGGAACTCCTCGCTGGCGGGCGATGCCGGGATCGCGTAGGCGCTCTCCTGTGCCTCGAGCACGGCCTGCACGGCCGCATCAAAGACCGGGGAGTCCGACAGGTCGACGAGCTCGCCGAAGATGATCTCGTCGGCCTCGCTGTTGCCGGAGTAGACGCCGGTGAAGGGGAGCTCCTCTTCCGCGCGCTGCGCCTGGCGCGTCTCGGCCGCGGTCACCCATGCATCGGTGGCGACCATCGACGTGATGAAGGCGCATGCGCCGTCGGGGTTGTCCGTCCCTTCGACGATCGCCCAGCCCTGGCCGTCCTGGAAGGTGATCGGGTCACCCTCGCGGGTCAGGAAGGGGCTGACCGTCAGCTCCGTGTCGGGGGAGTTCTCGGCGGCGACGTTCAGATACCACTGCTGCATCGGGAAGGCAGCCTCGGTGCCGAGGTCAAACTGGTTCGGCGCTCCGAAGAAGTCGCCGTTGAGCTCGACGCTGTTGCGGAAGTCGAGGAACTCGCTGGTGGTGCCGTGTGCCTCGATGATGCCCTTCGTGAACTCGAGCGCCTCGAGCACCTCGGGCGTGTCGAGCAGCGACTCCAGGCCATCATCGCTGAGGAGCTGGCCACCGTTGGCGTACACCCAGAGCGAGAAGAAGGAATAGTCGCCCGAGACCTTCGGATCGATGCCGATCTCTTCGAGCCCGCTACCCTGGCCGGTCAGGAGCTGCTCGTTCGCGGCGGCGATCGCGTCCCAGTCGCTCCAGTCGAGCTCCGGGTCCACCCCGTCCTCCTCGAACTCGGAGGTGGCGCCCATCCAGACCGCGGTGTCGAAGAAGTCCGGAAGGCCATAAACCGTTCCATCGCTGGTCAACTGCTGCATCGCCGCCTCGCGGTAGATGGAGGTGTCGACGCCCGCCTGCCCGATGCACTCATCGAGCGGCTGAATCCGGCCGGATGCGACGTACGTGCCGAAGTCGTTGCGGGTGATGCGCACGACATCCGGCGGGTCGTCGCTCTGGAGCGCGGTGAGGAAGCCGGCCGCCTCGAACCCGCCCTCGCTGAAGGTGGGGCTGAGGTCGGGGTACTGCTCCGCGGTGAAGTCCACGCGCGAGCGCGCGACGACATCATCGGTGCTGTCGTAGCTGAAGCCGTAGACGAAGAGGTCGCCGGATGCCTCGAGCCCACCACCCGACTCGCCGCCCGACGCCGACGGCGGGGTCGACCCATCGGTCGCGGGTGTGGTCGGCTCCGAGCCGGCTGTCTCCTCCGCCGAGTCCTCGGCCCCCGGCCCACACGCCGCAAGCAGCAGCACGAGCGATGCAAGAACTGGAACGAATCTGCGGATCATCCGAACGCGAACCTCCACCATTACGTAGGCTTGCTATCCACCTGGTCGGCGTCCGCACCGGGGCGGATCGGCGACAGAGTAGCCGCCACCATCCGGTTGGCGCCACTAGCATTCGCGGGTCCTTCCCGTCCCGCCCACGCAAGGGTCGCATATATCGTGCCGAACGCCGATCACCCGGCCGCGCCCGACCAGGTCGATGTGCTCGTCTACGGGGCCACGGCCGGCGGCGTGATGGCAGCCATCGCGGCCAGCGAGGAGGGCGCCCGTACCCTGCTCGTCTCCGCCAATGCCCATGTCGGCGGCATGGTAAGTGGCGGGCTCGGGAAGTCGGACGTCGAACGGCAGGAGCGCCTCATCGGCGGGCTCGCGGCGAGGTTCTTCGCCGGCGTGGGAGCCCACTACGGCGGCGGGCCGGCGTACCGTTTCGAGCCGTCAGTCGCTGAGCGCCTCCTCGAAGCCATGCTGGCTGCCGGGGGCGTGGACGAGCTCCGCAATGCCCCGGTGGCCGGGGTCCAGGCGAGCGACGGTGGAGTCGCGGCCGTGGAGCTCGTCGGCAGCCCGCCCATCGCAGCGCGGGTGGTGATCGACGCCTCATACGAGGGCGATTTGCTGCGCGCCGCCGGCGTCAGTCACGCGATCGGCAGGGACGGCAGCCAGCGATACGGGGAGCGTCTGGGCGGGCGCGTCGAGCTCCTGCCCAATCCGCACCAGTTCCGCGCTACCTTCTCCGCCCTCGGAGACGATGGACGCCTCCTCCCGGGCGTTCGGCCGTACGCCAAGATCGGCCCGACCGGTGGAGGGGATGGCCTCATCCAGTCCTACTGCTACCGCGTCTGTCTCACCGACGATCCAGGCGGTCGCATACCGATCGGGCCGCCGGCCGGCTTCGACGCGCAGCGATACAGCCTCGTCGAGCGCTACCTCGCTGCCCTGGGGGATGCCGCCACCATTCGGGACTTCCTCGGCATCGGCCGCACGCGCGGCGGCAAGGCCGACGTCAACTCGGGCGGGCCCGTCTCGACGAACCTGCCCGGTGCCTCGCAGCCCTACCCGACCGCATCCCCATCAGAGCGAGCGCGCATCGCCGAGGAGCACCGGTCTTGGGCCCATGGCCTCCTCTACCTGCTCGCCACGGACGCCGCCGTCCCAGCCCGCATCCGCGACGAGGTCTCTGCCTTCGGGCTGGCGGCCGACGAATTCGCCGATACCGAGCACTGGCCTCACCAGCTCTACGTCCGAGAGGCGGTACGCATGATCGGAGAGCATGTTCTGACGGAGCACGACCTGCGCACCGACGCATCCGTGCCCGATCCGATCGGCATGGGCGGCTACAACATCGACATTCGCGAGGTCCAATGGGTGGCGGCACCGATCTACCGCTTCCCGGACGTGCATCCCGAGGTATTGGTGGAGGGCTACCTCTCCGTCCCCGTCGAGCCGTATTCGATTCCTTACCGGTCGCTCCTGCCACGCCGCGAGGAGTGCGCCAACCTCATGGTGCCGGTCTGCATCTCGGCGAGCCACGTGGCCCTCAGCTCGTTCCGGATGGAGCCCCAGTACATGATCGCCGGCGAGTCGGCCGGCGTGGCGGCCGCGATGTCGGTGCGTGGGGGCATCGCACCGCATGACCTCTCGATCGACGCGCTCTCCTCGCGGTTGCGGATGCGCGGCCAGATCCTCACCGCCGCCGACGCCCGCAGCGACGGCTGACGCGAGGGCGGTCGGTCAGGCCCGCGCAACGACGAAGGGCGCCAGGTCCTCGGCAAGCGCTCGATTGCGCAGCCGCGGCAGGCGCGCGATGGCAGCCGCGACAACCTGCGGCGCCGGATGGGACCAACCCTGGGGGATGACCGACCGGTCGTATGCGGCCGCGATCGTCGCCACGGCGCGCGCATCCTCGGCGTCGCCGGCCACCCACTCGACGGCACGGACGAAGGCCGCATCCGGATCGTAGGCCGCCGGAGCTCGCAGGTACTCCGCCCAGGCCGCCAGGGGGATGAGGCCGGCCTCGTGCTGAAGCGCCGCGTTGACGAGGATGCCGCGCGTCCAGCGGTCGAGCATCGCATCCCGACCGCGGATCGGCCCAATGTGCAGCTGATCGACCATCCCGTCGTCGTTCACCGGGTAGTTGTCCCAGATCAACGGCGGACGGCGGAGCACGTCGCCGATGGCGTTCACCTGGTCGGCCGTGATGCGCGGCACGCACACGTCGGGCCCGGTCCAGCAGATGTCGACCTCGAACGGCAGGACCGCCCCGAGGCGCTCGAGATAGGGGGAGCCTGGCCCCGCATAGTCGGTCGGGCAGAAGGCCAGCGACACCGCGCCATCCAGCGCGTGCAGCACCCGCTCCACCAGCCAGGCGTGCGCATCTTCGAGGCGGCCGAATCGGCCGGCTTCCTCCCGTCCCAGGCTGGCCGGGATGTCGTCCGCCAGGAGCAGGATGCGGTCGGCACCCATGGCAACCGCGCCGCGCAGCCGCTCGAGCAGGATCTCGAGGTCCATCCCCTCC